>JBAUGM010000385.1:0-1742 GCA_049679725.1 Tepidisphaeraceae bacterium | reverse complement strand
ATCGTGCGCCGCCGGCCCACCGACTTCGAGAACATCCTGCTGCAGCTCATGACGACGGCCCCGGACTCGGTGCGCCGCGTGGTCAGCCGATCGATCGGCCAGGTCGGGTTCGATCACTTCTGGATGCGCTTCGACCGCCTCGACCGCACGACGCGCAAGAGCGCCGGCCGCGCGATGCTCAAGCTCCTGCCCGATGCGGTGCAGCGCCTCGGCCGGCGGTTGTCGAACGGGCCGATCGAGCAGCGGCTCAAGGCGATGCAGGTCGCCGCCGACCTGGACCTGGGCGAAGGGCTCCGCCCGCACCTGCTGCCGCTGTGCCAGCACCCGCACGCGAAGGTGCGGAGCAAGGCGGTCGCGATCCTCAGCGAGATGCCGTCCGTCCCGTCGCAGGTCGTGCTGGAAAAAGCGCTGAACGACGCCGACCCGCGCGTCCGCGCCAACGCGATCGAGGTCCTCGAGGCCAAGCGCCAGGACGAGTACGTTCCCCTCCTCGTCGAGCGCGCCCGCTCGTCGAGCCACAACCGCGAGCGCGCCAACGCGATCAAGGCGATGAGCCGCATGAAGGTCTCGACGGCCGCGCAACAGCTCCTGCACATGCTTCGCGACGAGCGCGCCGAGCACAAGATCTCCGCGCTGTGGACGCTGCGGCAGATCGGGTGGTGGCAGCTGCTCAACGAAGTCGGCCGGCTCGCGAAGGAGGACGGCAACCTCCGCGTCCGCCGCTATGCGCTGGGCGTGCTGAAGAACGTCGCGGAGGTCGTGGCGACGCACAAGGAAAAGCAGCAACAACAGCAACAGCCCAAAGCCGGATGAATTGCCCATGATGCGCACGCGCCAACGCAACCTCGTGCTCGAACGGCTCGCGTACCTGCTGCCGTACATTCTGTTCATCCTGGCGATGCTCCTGCTCGACTCGATCGGACGCGCCGCGACGCAGGAGGAGTTCTTCAAGAGCGTGCAGGACGGCCTGAACAACACCGGCCCCGGCGGCAGCGGCCAGATCTCGCTGCGCTCTTTCGGGATGTTCCTCGGCGTCGCCGGGCTGATCATCGCCGCCCTCGTGCTCGCCTCGAAGCTCCAGAAACGGCTCGCCCTCGCCGGCCCGCGCAAGGTCGCCCGGCCCAGCGCTGTCAACCAGCCGCGCAAGCTGATCAAGGAAATCGCCCGAAGCGCCGGCCTCTCCGGCGACGAGATGCGCCAACTGAAGGCCCTCGCCGAGCAACACGAGTACGCCAGCCCGCTGACCCTCCTCGTCTGCCCCTCGCTCCTCATCGACGCCGCGCGCAACGAGGGGACGCGCGCGGACAAACAGGTCCTCGCGCGCGTCGCGCGAAAGTTGGTGGAGCGTTAAGCGGCGTCGGAAACCTCGGAGAACCGAGAAACCGGGACACCGCGAAAACCGGGACAGACCGCGAAAACCGGGACAGATCTGGATTGTTTGGCGAGAGAAACCGGGCAAGAGAAACCGGGACAGCTCTGGATTATTCTGCGCCGCGAGGATCGGAAAGGCTCGAAGAATCCGAGCGATCTCTGTAGCCAAGAACCGTGAAGCGCTGGATCATCTTGGCCAAAAGAATCCAGAGCTGTCCCGGTTTTCCGCTCAAAAGAATCCAGAGCTGTCCCGGTTTTCCGCATCGCTCACAACCGCCATCGCCGCCTCGTGGGCGAGGGCGCGGCGGTGCACCTGAAGGTTGGGTAGTGCCTCATCCCGTAGCGGCGACGCCTGCGTCGCGGTCGACGCG
>JBAUGM010000384.1:0-2551 GCA_049679725.1 Tepidisphaeraceae bacterium | reverse complement strand
GTCATCCTGAGTCCTCACGCAGCCGCGCCGCACCGGCGAGGGATGAAAAGCTTGGGGGCGCGTCTCGCCCTTGAGCGGATTGACGCCAAGACCGCCAAGACCGCAAAGACCGCCAAGAAGACAATGGAATTGCTTGGATTTCTTGGCGATCTTTGCGTTCTCGGCAATGCTAACCGTCACCTTCTGTGCGCTTCGGCAAGATGTTCCGCACTGAAAACAGAGATGAGTTTATCGCTCTGACTGCCTCCGGCATCCGAGCTTCAGGATGACAGAGCACCGCGCGCACGTTTCAATCCTGATGCGCATAAGTCCTTTTGCGCGAAAGTCGTGACGATCGCGCAAAAGGAGTTATAGCAATCCGGGATTCTCGAAGAATTTTTTGATGCGTTTTTCAGGCCTTTTCGCGCGATCGCGAAATCGTCGTGCGCGATTGTCATGACAATGGCGCACGCCTTCACCTGGATGGGGACGCGCGGTTCCTCGCGCGCGCGAGGGCGCGCCTCTCTCTTGTCCCCTCTCCCTGTACCCACCAGGGAGAGGGAGAAGGAAGCGGATGTCGATGTTCCTGAATGTTCCATCACGCCGGCGCCGTGCGCTTGCCCATCCCGCCGTAATGTGCCGGAACCTTCCAGAATGTTCCCGAATCAATCCCCGCGCGAAATGGCAAAACGAACCCATTTCGCACCGCGCGCGGCCTTGCCACTTCAGTGGCAAGGGGTTGCGTCGCGCCGCGAGTTCGATCCAGCAGAATGCCCGCGGTCCGACCGTGCTATCGGACCCGCCGTCACCAGCGGAGGTTCGGTTTGACTCATTTAGGGCCCCTCGTCACAATGCGAACTTCTGCACGGAGGGGCGTTTAGGCGTAGGTCCCGCGAGACGCCCCGGCGGCGTCCGGAACGTGTTGTAGCAGGCCCGTGCGAAGACACAGCGCGGCGCGCGTAGGAGACACCTTCGATGCAAGCACCGGTGAAGCAGTTGGCGATTCTCGCAGCCGCCCTGGCGACGTTGGCGGGGGGCGTGGTGGGGTGCGATGACAGCCTGGCGTCGGACAAGCAGGTCCGCCGCGCCGTCGTCGAGAGTCGCGAAGTCGCCGCCACGGGCGAGGGGGGTCGCGAGGAGGCGCTGAAGAAGCTGCAGGACGCCGCCGGCAACACCGGCGCCGGCCCGGCCGCCAGCGCGCAGGCGAAGTCGATCCTCGCCGCCGCCGAGAAGGCGGAAGCCGCCCGGCTGATGCAGACGGTCGACGCGAACAACCGCGACATCGCCCGCCTCGTTTACGAGATCGGCATCCTCGGCAACCAGATCGCCAACAGCAACCTGAAGATCGCCGGCTACCGCGGGACCGAGCCCAAGGCCGCGCGCGAGGATGCGGCGAAGAAGATCTCCGAAGTCCAGGGCAGCGGCGACAAGACCACCTGGATCACCGCAGACAACGCCAACATCCCCACGCTCGACGCCGTGAAGCAGGACGTGTCGCGCCTGCAGGGCGAGATCGCCAAGCAGCAGGAAGAGATCAAGAACCTCGACGCGCAGCGCGTCGCCGCCGGCGCCGAGTCCGACAAGAACCGCGAGGCCTCCGAGAAGGAGAAGGGCCAGAAGTCGGTCGACCTGTTCAAGGTGGCCGCCGACGCGCAGAAGAAGGCCGCGGACCTGGCGACGCAGATCGACGTCGCCCAGGCGAAGATCGTCCCGCTGCAGCGCGACCTGGCGGTCGCCGAAGCGCAGCAGTCGGCGGCGGCGAAGGCGATCGAGACGTACAAGAAGCAGGTCGAGGCGCTCGACGCCGGCTGGAAGGGGACCGAGCTGCAGATTCAGACCCAGGCGCAGATCGCGACGGGGCTGCTCGGCGCCGCCAACGCCACGCCTCCTGCAGAAGGCGCCGCCGCGGCGGCCGCGAACTCGATCAACGAGAAGGCCGCCTTGCTCGCGCAGAAAATCCTGGAGACGCAGGGGATCTTCGCCGAGGCCGACCAGCGTCTGGACAACTCGATCAAGAACTACGACAACGCCGTGAAGTCCGCCGACCAACTGGCGGGCGAGGCGCGGACGAAGCGCGAGGGCGTCGAGCGGAACTCGCCTTACTACAAGGCGTGGGACGACCTGCTGCTCATCGTCAACCCTGCCGTCTACAAGCTCGGCCAGGCCGAGGCGAACCAGATGCGCGCGACGCTGCACACGTCGCAGGCGATCAGCCTGCTCGGGCAGCAGCGGCTGATGCAGCAGCTGCAGCCGATCCTCGAAGGCGCCAAGCTCGAGATGCCGGCGGCGCTGACAGGTCAGTCGATCGACACCGAGCTGCAGCGCACGACGGAGCTGGCGAACACGACGTACGACGAGGCCGCGAAGCTGTACGAGGAAGTGGCGTCGGCGCCGCAGGACATCAGCGCGAAGGGATCGGCCCGCGTCGGGCGGATCTTCTCGATCTACGGCAAGGTGCTCCTCGCCCGCGCGGGCGGCAACGCGCAGCAGGCGGCGGAGTTGCTCGAGCTCGCCCGCGGCGTGCGCGACACCGCGACGCAGGAGAAGACGCCGCTGCCGCCGATGCCGGTGG
>JBAUGM010000383.1:0-1718 GCA_049679725.1 Tepidisphaeraceae bacterium | reverse complement strand
CGCACGCGCCGCGGTGGAGCGGGTTGCTCCTGCCCGAGCGCCGCCTGGGCCGAGATGCCCAGGCAAGCCCAGCCGGCCAGGACCATCAGCCCGGCGAAGACGAGTTGCTTGCCTCTACGTCCCACGTACTTCGTAGCTGGCGCCATTGCTCCACCTTGTTTACACACCCGTTGCATCCGCCCACATCACCACGCCACACACGTCGATCGCCGCGCGAGAGTTGCCCACATGCGCTCGCGTCATTCGGCCGCGATCACCGCACGAGTTGCGGGTCCGCTACGCCCGAGAGCGTCCCGACTCGATTCGCCGCGTCCGCCGACATCTCCGAACCGTCGCCGCGTACTTGCGAGAGCGGGAACGACCGCTTCTCCTGCGCCGTCCCGCGCAGGATGATCATCTCCCACAGCGGGTTGACGTTCGCCTGCTCCTTTTCCTTCTTCCCACTCTTGTCGCTGTCAAACGGGTCTGCGGAGGCAACGGGTGCGGGAGCGGCAGCAGCAACCTTCTGCGGGGGCGGCATCGAGCGCATCATTCCCGCGATCATCCGGCCGATGTTCGTCCCGAGGCTGTCCGCGCCGCCCGCCATGTCCGCCATCCGCGTCAGGTCCTGCTTGATCGGCTTGTTGTCGCGCGGGTTGCGCATCGCCAGCGAAACCGATCCGAACTTCGTCGCCAGTTGAAGGATCTCGGCCTGCTTCGGCGTGACCAGCAGCGTGACCATGCGGTAGTTGATCTGCCCCGACTTCGCCAGCGCGCCGGGGTTCTTGTCCTTGAACTCCTCCTCGGCCGCGACGGTCTGCGTCCCGACGCCGATCACCTGCAGCCCCTGCAGCGCGGTCGTCGCCACGGCGGTGTTCGTCCCTTCGCCAGACGCCATCATCGTGACGAGCACGTCCACGACGCTGCCGGGGTAGAGGATGCCCGCCATCCCGTTGTGATCCTGCAGCGAGATCGTCACGGCGCGCTTGCCTTCGGCGATGGCGGCGGCGAAGTAGATGCCCTTCTGGTCGGTCGCGAAGCTGGACTTGGTGAACACCTCACCCTCGGCCATGCCCCGCGTGAGGATCTTTCCGACGACCTGCACGGAGTTCGTCAGTGCGCCCGTCGGCACGTCCTGCTTCTTCACGGTCTTCAACGTCGTCGCCGGGCCGTCGACGATCGTCATCGCCGGCATCGCCTTTGTCGCGACGATCAGTTGCACCTCTTTCTCCTCAGGCGCCGCGACGCTCGCGCGCGGCCGCACGAGCACGCGAACCAGAAGCGTGGCGCACAGGGCCGCGACCAGACCACAGATCACCAGTAGCGTGACAGCCGTTCTCATAGCTCATCTCCTCAAGCCCTCAGGGACCTTCCTTCGCCATCACGGCGTGGCCGTGAATCGCGTCGGGGATGGGAATCATGGGGAGCCCCAACAGGTCGATGTTGTCCTCGTAGTTCACGTCGACGCGCACCTCGACCGGCTCGCCCACCTCGACGCCGAGGTCCCCGATCGACACCGTGTACCCGCTGGCGCCCAGGCCCGCGCCGCTCATCACGGCGGCGATCGCGTCGGTCACTTCGTCTTCCGTGGCCGCGGGTCGGATCGCGATGCGCGACCCCATGCGCGCCGCCTGGTTCACCTGCGACGCCTTAAAGAAGATCCAGCCGAACTCGATGATGCCGAACAGCAGCATCACGAGCAGGGGCAGGATGATCGCGAACTCCACCATGGCGGGGGG
>JBAUGM010000382.1:0-5093 GCA_049679725.1 Tepidisphaeraceae bacterium | reverse complement strand
GCGCGGCCGCTCTGTTCTTACGAGACGAAAACGGGAGAAAGAAGGGGGTCAGGTACTCTTCTTGGCTCGCCTTGGTCTCCACGGATCGCGCAGGCTGCTTTGCAGGTGAAGTCGGTCCGCCGCGCGTCGCTGCCATGCGTCGCTGCCGAAAGGCGCGCCTCGGCGGATGCTACGCCGAACCGCCTCCTCTTCCGCCGGCGTTAACACCGTGTTAACCAGCTCTACCCAGTTATCAGTCAGCGGCACCGGCCAAGCGTCGCCAGCGACAAGCCATTGTGGAAGCGCAGAGTGCTCGCGCCGCCAGAGGCTGCACCATCGCCATCGCTCCGCCCGGTGCACCAGCCGCGCCCGCAGCGCGTTCCGCTCGACGTAACGTCCCACCGTCAACAGATGTCGATCATCCTGAACGGGAAAACTCTTGAAACGCCCTTGATACAGAGGCCCGCTCCCGGTTGTGCCGCGATGCGCGTGCCATCGGCGCATGTGCGTTACCGTCAGCCGCTGCATGAACCGTGAGAGGTCCGCGCCCCGCCGTGGCCACAGAACCTGGTGCCAGTGGTTGGGCATCAGGCAGTACGCCAGCACCCGCATGGGCACGGCCCCGCACGCCTCGTCGATCACGCGTTCGAACGCAGCGTAGTCGTCATCGGTTTCGAACAACGGCAGACGCCCCACCCGCCGGTTGAGCACGTGGTACACCCCGCCGTCTTGGACGATGCGTATCGGCCTTGCCATGCGGAAAGCCTAACGCCAGCTTCGTGCGTCAGCAAGAAGGGTACCTGACCCCCTTTTTCCCGATCCCGACCCCTCCCGATCCCTCGAACTATTCGTTCGCGCGGCCGCTTTGTTTCCCGATGTCCTCGAAGCTCGACTATTCAAGATTCTGGAACAGCTTGCTCGCCGGCGCCCCGCCTTCGCGGTCGAGCAGTTCCCAGCCGCAGGCCATCGCGCCGTTGGCGCCGCCGTTTGGATTCGCCGCGAAGCCCTGCGGCATCAGTTCCCAATCCGACACGGGCTGCGCGCTCACCAGCGGCGTGCCCCAGTTCTCGGCACCCGGAGGCGTGGTAAACACGACGGTCGTCTTGATCTTCTTATAGAACGGATTGATATCGTACGTCTTCGCCGAGCCGTCCGCGTAGAGCACGTTGAGAACCTTTTTGTGACGCCACTGCACGCGGTGCGGCGTCGGAAAGAGGTCCGTCACCAATGCGCGTTGCTTGAACTTCGTGAGCTTCGGATACGGGGTCCACGCCTTTCGGGGGTCGGGCGTAGCCGCGACGTAACCCCCGTCCACGACTGGATGCTCGATGCCCGCACCGCTCCGCCACAGGATCGGTCGGCCATCCCACGCCATCGGACGAAGACCGTAACCTGCTCGCGTATGGCTGGTCAGTTCACCTTGCGCGTCGGGCTTCCATGGATTGTTGACCGAGTCGAAGTCGTGAAAGATGTCGCCCTGCGACGACGGACAGTGCATGACCTTCGGCTGCTTCTTGATGAACCCGGCGACGTAGTAAGGCCCGAACGAATAGTACTGGCCCGCGCCGGTGTACCGGATCGTATAGTTGTCTTGGTACACGTTTGACCGCGTCCCGAGCGCGATCTGGTCCTTATTCTCGTTGGCGTAGAGGTGGATCATCTGCCCGATCTGCCGCAGGTTGCTCAGGCAGGCGGCTCGGTTGCCCGCTTCGCGTGCCTTGTTCAGCGCCGGCAACAGCATCGAGATCAGTAGTGCGATGATGCCGATCACCACCAGCAATTCGACCAGCGTGAAGCCGCCGTGTTTCCGCTTTTCCATAATCATCTCCTGACGAAAGATCGCGGCAGCCTGGCAGACATTCCTGCCGGACGACCGAAGGGCGACGGCCCCCTGTTCAGGGGCGGCCGCCTGATGAATCAGAACCTCACGCCCGCCGGCGGCGGCGGAGGCATACCAGCACTCCGACGAAACCAAGCGCCGCCGCCGAAATCGGCTCGGGGACGTTGGTACTGATGGTCAGGTTCGAGAAGACCGCTTGGTCCGTGCCCAGGTTGCCGCCAAGCAGGAAGCCGAGGTGATCGAACGTGTAGGTGCCGTTCGTCCCCGCGGCCGTATCTGTGCTGTTCAACGACTGGAGGAACCCATTCGATCCGGTGAGTTGGCCCGATACGATCAGGTCGTTGCCGGACCGCGTGATGAGCAGCGTCATCGCGTATGTCGCATCGTGGAACAGGCTCGACGCCGTGCCGTCGCCTTGCACCGAGGTCAGAGCCGTCTGGCCGGTTGCGGACAGGTAGATCGTGGTGTTTCCTACCGACTTGCGGGCAAGCGTGCCGGCGGGCGTGCCGGCGTTGCCATGCTTGTTGCTCATGTAGTAGCCGACCCAGCCGTTGTCATCGAGCCCCGCCTCGTCGCCACCGAACAGCCCGAAGCGGAACTGCGTGCGCGGGGTGGCGCTGGTTGCCGCGCTGTTGACCGTTCCCGCGAGCGTCACGCTGCCCGTAAACGAGATGAAGTCGTTGGTGTTCGCCAGCGTGATCGCAGGGAACGGCGAATCGATCATCTCGCCCGCGGCGCTGTTGGACGTATTGTCGCCAACCGTGGGCGACGCCGTGTTGGCATTGGTGATCGGGCCGTCCCCCTGCCCGCCGGGCGGGTTGGTCGTGGCGACGTTCCACGGGCCGGTCACCAGCGCGCCGTACGATGGCAGAGCCGTCACCAACCACAGCGCCGCAGTTGCGCCGGCGAATATCGCAGTCCTTGTTCCTCGCATCACTCTCTCCCGCATCGCAAGCCTCCTCGCGTCGTTAGAAATGCGCCCCTAAACCCTCGCCACCGAGTTCCCCGCCGCCAGCGTGCAGGGAAGTTGCGTGACTTTGTCCAGTTCTTTTCCGTCCAGCAGCGCCCGCCCCATCTCCGCCAGCTTGCGGCCCATGTCGCGCAGCGGCAGCTCGACGACCGTCGGCGTGACGCCGCCCAGCCAGGCGGCGCATTCGGGGTGCTGGTCGAAGTTGACGATCGACACGTCGCGCGGCACGCGCAGCTTGCCAGCCTGAATGAGCGGCGCGAGGTGCCGCAGCGGCGTAAAGCTGCCCGCGACGATCGCCGTCGGTTGAAAGCGGTTGAAATAGTCGAGCAGCGCGGCCCTGTTCTCTTCACCATGCTCTTCGCCGGGCCGAAGCCACAGGCAGTAGCGGTCGTCCGGATCGAGCCCGCACTCGCGCAGTCCCTGCAGATAGCCCTGATGCCGGTGGAAGACCCAGGGCACGCTGAACGCGAGCTGAATGAAGCCGATGCGCTTGTGCCCGTGCTCGACGAGGTGCCGGACCGCCATCGCCCCCCCGGCGACGCCGTCTTCGTGAACCGTGGGAACGCCCAGGTCGGTCAGGAACGTGCCGGTGCCGATGCAGGGGATGTCGAGGCGCTGGCTCTCGCCGATGAGCATGGCATGACGCGCGCCGGGCGCATTGCAGGCGAGGACATCGGGGTGGCTCTGCATGAGGCGCTGCGAGACGCTCTTCACGTCGCAGTCGTAGTCGCCGAGCACTTCGATGGAGACGCCCAGGTCGTTGGCGACGTCATCGATCCCCGACAGGACGGCGGGCGAGTACCAGTCGTGCCGGAAGTCGCCCAGGCCGTGCACCAGCAGCGCCATGCGAAGCACGCGGCGCGACGAAGTGACCGTGTGCCGGCGCGGAGCGAGCGGCATCGCCGCGCGCGGGCCGATGAACGTGCCCCGCCCGTTGCGGCGCTCGATCCACCCTTCGCGGTGCAGTTCGAGCATCGCGCGGCGAACCGTCGGGCGACTCAGCCCCACGATCCGCGCCAGCTCGTATTCGGACAGGAACCGCTGCCCCACCTGCGGTCGGGTTCCAATGAAATGTTCAATGAGCTGCTCGCGCAGCGCTTCGGCAGAGCGGCGCGACGGCAGCGGTGATTTGAGTTCGAACCGCACGGGCATACAAATGTTTACCGGTAAATGGATCGGAATCCGATGGAGTTAAACATAACACGAAAGCCTCGATTGGCCAGCAGAATCTCCATTTACCTTATGTTTTACCGGTTAAACATGCGCCTGCTTAAGCCAACATCCCGCCAAGGCGGTATGCTGCCGCCCATGAGCCCGATGACCGTACTCAACCTGTTGGGAGCCATAGCCTTGACGCTCGCGCCCCCCGCCGCGGACGCCACCCGTGCGCAGACCCGCCCGTCCGACGCCGCCGACGTGCGCGTGACGTCGTTCAACATCCGGTACCTCAACGACAAGGATGGCCCAAACAGTTGGGTCCACCGGCGCGACGTCTTCTTCGACACCCTGACCCACGGTCAGCCCGACCTGATCGGATTGCAGGAGGTCGTCCACGCCCAGGCGGAGGAAATCCGGGCAAAGTTGAAGGATTATGAGTTCGTCGGCGTGGGGCGCAACGACGGGAAGGAGGCGGGCGAGTACGTGCCGATCCTCTTCAAGCGTGACCGCTTCCAGAAGCTGGACGAGGGACACATCTGGCTCAGCCCGACGCCGGACGTCGTCGGCAGCAAGGGGTGGGATGCGCAGCTGCCGCGCATCGCGACATGGGTGAAGCTGCACGACCGGATGAGCGGCGGCGCGTTCATGTTCATCAACACGCACTGGGACCACATCGGCCGGGCCGCGCGACTCGAGTCGGCCAAGCTCCTGCGGCAACGATTCCTCAACCGCTCACCCGCGCCGGCGGCGATCATCACGGGGGACTTCAACTGCACCGAGGATGATGAGCCCTACGCCGCGCTCGTCCGCCCGCCCGGCGAGACGCCGCCGAAACTGACGGACACCTACCGCGCGGCGCACCCGCAGCGATCGCGCGACGAGTCGACGTTCAGCGCCTTTACGGGGAAGCGCACCGGCAGCCGCATCGACTGGATCCTGCACACGCCGGAATGGGAGACGGTTGGCGCGGAGATTGACTATGCGAACAAAGACGGGCGGTATCCGTCCGATCATTACCCGGTTCGCGCGGTGCTGAAGTGGAAGGCCGATCGCAGTCGCGCGCTCGAATGAGCGCGTGCGGTCAGGTTCGGTATCCGGTCTAGTCTAGATTGCCCATCCCGCCGTTCGTGCGCGAATGTCGTGACG
>JBAUGM010000381.1:0-6696 GCA_049679725.1 Tepidisphaeraceae bacterium | reverse complement strand
GGAGAAGGGACAAGACATCCGCCCACATAGACCTCTTCCGCCCGCAGCTTTGCGATCCCCGCCGCATCGAGCTTCGTCGGGTCATCCGACAGCACCACGAAATCCGCCAGCTTTCCGACCTCCAGCGAACCGAGCCGATCGTCCATGTGCCCCGCGTACGCGCTGCCGAGGCAGTACGCGCGGATCGCCTCTTCCGGCGTCAGCGTCTCGTCCGGCGACCATGGGTCGCGCCCGACAGCGCTCGCGAGGCACGCGAACGCATCGAGCCGCTCGACGGGGCAATCGCTCGACAGCGTGATCGGCACCCCGGCTCGGTGCAGCGTGCGAAACGGATAAGCCCACCGGCTCCGCCGTGGGCCCAGGCGCTGCGGCGTCCACGTGTCGCTGGTCACGAATTGCGGCTGGAGCGTCGCCACGATCCGCAGGCGCGCTATCCGCTCCACGCAGTCCGGCGGGGCCAGCGAGGCGTGCTCGACGCGGTGGCGGTGGATGGCGTTGTCCGCGCCGTCCAGCGCGAACTCGATGGCGTCGATCGTCTCGCGCAGCGCCTGATCGCCGATGGCGTGGATGGCGATCTGGAAACCCTTCCGCTGCGCGTCGCGGGCCTTGAGCTTGAGATCCTCGGGATCGTGGATGCGGATGCCGCGCGTCTGGGGCTTGTCGGCGTACGGTTCGGCGAGCCATGCGGTGTGCGCGCCGAGCGAACCATCGGAGAAGAGCTTGGCGGCGCCGAAGCGGAGGCGATCGTCGCCGAAGGTCGAGTTGACGCCGTGGGCGTGGAGCTGCGCGACCGCATCGTACGGCGGCATGCCGACGATGCGGAGGGGGAGCTTGCCCTTGCGGCGCAGGCGCGCGTAGGCGGCCATCTGGTCGGGGGTGTCGAGCATCGTCTGGGCGGAGGTGATGCCCGTCCGCAGCGCGACGTCGCAAGCGGCGAGCACCGCCGCCTCCGCTTCGTCCTCCGACAGCGGCGGGATGCGCTGGTAGAACGCGGACGAATCGCCTTCCGTGTACAAGCCCGTCTGGGCGTCACCCGCGGCGCGTTCAGCGTCCGTCACCAGCGCGAGCGCCGCGGAGTTGACGACCGTCGCGTAGCCGCAGATGCGCGAGATGATGATCGGGCGATCGCGAAAGACGCGGTCGAGGTCGGCGCGGGTGGGGAAGCGGCGTTCGCGCAGTTTGTCCTGATCGAATCCGTGACCCTGAATCCAGCCGCTGGCCGTCTTGAGCGCGATGCCCGTGAGGCGATCGAGCACGTCATCGATGCTCGTGCTGCCGACGAGATCGGCCTGCTTCAGCAACTGCGCGCCGTACCACCACAGGTGAAGGTGCGAATCGCAGAAGCCGGGGGTGACGGTTTTGCCTCGCAGGTCGAGACGCTGCGTGCGCGGACCGGCAAGGGAAAGCACATCGGCGTCGCGCCCCATCGCGACAATGCGCCCCTCGCGCAGCGCCATCGCGGCGGCGCGGGGCTGGCGCGGATCGAGCGTGATGAGGTTCCCGCCGGTGACGATCAGGTCCGCATGCATGATGCGGTTGTACCGAAACGGTCAGCCCGAGGGGAGTGAATCTCGAACAGCACCCGCCATTGTCATCCTGAGGTACTCCGAAGGATCTCCCGCGTCCGACGGTCGAGATCCTTCGGAGTACCTCAGGATGACAACTTGGCGATGTTCGAGAATTGTGACCGACTATTCTAGAATCGTCTGTCGCACATGGCTCCCCTCGGTCTCATCGCAGGTGAAGGCGTTTTTCCATTGCTCGTCGCGCGCGGCGCGCGGGCGGCGGGACGGCGCGTGGTGTGCGCGGCGTTCGCGGGCAGTGCATGGCCGCAGTTGAAGGACGAAGTCGACGAGTTCAGGTGGGTCAGCGTCGCGCGCCTCGGGGCGTGGATCCGCACGCTCCGTGGCGGCGGGTGCGACGAGGCGATCATGGTCGGCCGCGTCGCCAAGTCCGCCATGTACGACCGCTGGCGCTACCTGCGGTATATTCCCGATGCCCGCACCGTCCGCGTCTGGTTCACCACTCTGCGCCACGACAAGCGCCCCGGCACCCTGCTCAAGGCGCTGGCGAACGAGATGGCCAGCGAAGGGATCACCTTGATCGACTCCACGAAATACTGCGCCGATCACCTCGCCACCCCCGGCGTCATGACGCGCCGCCAGCCGACGGATGCGCAGTGGACGGACATCAAGGCCGGCTGGGACGTCTGCTCCGCCATCAGCCGCATGGACATCGGCCAGGCCATCGCGATCTTCAACAGGGACGTGATCGCTGTCGAAGCACTTGAAGGTACGAACGCGATGATCGAGCGCGCCGGCCAGCTCTGCCCGGTCGGGGGGTGGACGCTGATCAAGGTGTCCAACAGCGAGCAGGACATGCGAATGGACGTGCCGACCGTGGGCACGACGACGATCGAAAAACTCCACGCCACCCGCGCCGGCTGCCTCGTGCTGGAGGTGGGGAAGACGATCCTGCTGGAGAAGCAGAAGGTGCTGGAGCTTGCGGAGAGGTGCAAGATCGCGGTGGTGGGATATCCGGTTGAAGTCTCCGCTGTGTAGGGGCGAACCTCGTGTTCGCCCTTCTTTGTTCGGAAGACGGGCGAAGACAAGCTTCGCCCCTACGGGCGATGGCGACGCAGGCGTCGCAACTACGAAACGCTTGCATATGACCGTGAACGTCAAACTTTTCGCGATCCTCCGTGAGCGAGCACAGACGAGTGAACTGACGCTCGACCTGCCCGCGTCCGCGACGATCACCGCCGCGCGCGAGGCGCTGGCGGCGCGCGTTCCGGCGCTGCGGGATTACCTGCCGCGCGTCGCGTGGGCGGTGAACCGCGCGTACGTGCCGGTTGAAACGGAACTGCACGATGGCGACGAGCTGGCGGTCATTCCGCCGGTGAGTGGGGGGTGATGGCGATGTCAGACGTGGACCAGATCGCGATCGTCGCGGAGCCGCTCGATGTCGGGTCGGCGGTCACGTTTGTCACCGCCCCGACGGCCGGCGGGATCGACGTGTTCCTCGGCACCACGCGCGCCGAGACGTCGGCCGACGGGCGCGCGCTCGTCGCGCTGGACTACGAGGCGTACGAGCAGATGGCGGGGGAGCAGTTGCGCGAGTTGGCTCGCCGCGCGCGGGTGGAATGGCCGATCGTGAAGCTCGCCATCCTGCACCGCACGGGGCGGGTGGAGATCGGGGAGCCGTCGGTGATCATCGCGGTGTCGACGCCGCACCGGGGGCAGGCGTTTGAGGCGTGTCGATGGCTGATCGATGCGCTGAAGAAAGACGTCGCGATCTGGAAGAAGGAAGTCTGGGCCGATGGCAGCGGGACGTGGGTGCATCCGTGAGCCGGAGGCGGTCGATTGTCATCCTGAGGTACTCCGAAGGATCTAGCGAAGGATGAAGGGCCTCTCTGCTCGAGGCGAGATCCTTCGGAGTACCTCAGGATGACATCTGCGCATACCCTGCAAGCAGTGATGCAACTCGCGATCAACTTTTCACCGCAGGCGGCTCAGCTCCTGGCCGACGGGAAGATCCGCGTCGACCGGTTCAAGTGTCCCGATTGGCCGGACATGATCGAGGAGGCCCGCGCGCTGCTCCCCGTGTACGTTCACTTCCCACTGGATGCGGGCGCGGTGAGCGGTCGCACGGTGGACTTCGATGCGGTCGATCGGATGTCGCGCGACACGGATACGCCGTTCGTGAACTATCACCTCGTCG
Source organism: Tepidisphaeraceae bacterium (assembly GCA_049679725.1). Taxonomy (GTDB): domain Bacteria; phylum Planctomycetota; class Phycisphaerae; order Tepidisphaerales; family Tepidisphaeraceae; genus DASYWJ01. The sequence goes on along the minus strand of JBAUGM010000381.1, from coordinate 2,976 downwards.
CGTACAGCCGCGACTTTCCGGACGTGTCGCCGGACGCCCTGGACGCGGGCGTCACCGCGACGGTACTGGATCGGATGATCGTCGAGGTGTCGCGCGCGGTTGACCGGTTCGGCGCCGATCGCGTCATCGTCGAGAACATTCCGTACTACGCGCCAGGCGGGAAGTACATGCCGGCGTCGGTCGATCCGGCCGTCATCCGGCAAGTCGTCGACGCGACCGGTTGCGGCTTCCTGCTCGACGTCTCGCACGCGCGCATCGCCGCCCACTACCTCGGCGTCGAGCCGCACGCGTACATCAAGCAGCTTCCCGTCGCGCACCTGCGCGAGCTGCACCTCACCGGCGTCGAGATGATCAACGGCAAGCTCCTCGACCACATGGGTCTCGGCGACGAAGACCTCGCCTGGACGCGCTGGGCCATCGACAAGATCGCCGCGGGCGAGTGGGGGAGGCCGTCGATCGTCGCCTTCGAGTACGGCGGGGTGGGCGAGCCGTTCAAGTGGCGGAGCGAGGCCGGGGTGATCGAGCGGGATGTGAATCGGTTGAACGAGATGCTCCGCGGAATGACGAATGACGTGCGCAAAGCCCGAATGTCGAAACCAGAATGACGAATCAATGAACGAATGACGAAGCCCGAAGCGGAAGATCTCTTCCTTCGTCATTTGGGATTCGACATTTGTTCGTCATTCTGGTTTCGTCATTCGGACTTCCCGGACTTCCCCCTATAATCCGCCGCGATGCTTTTCCAGTTCGTGCAGATCGCTTACTGGCTGGCGCTGGCCACGTGGTTCGGCGCGGTGCTGGTCCTCGCGCTGGCGCCCCCGGTCCTCTTGCGCACCATGCACGAGACCAAGCCCGTCCTGCCGAACGTGTTGAGCGTCAACCTCGAGGGTCAGCACGGCACGCTCCTCGCCGGGACGATCATGGGCAACCTGCTCGGGCCGCTCGTGCGGCTGGAGATCGTCTGCGCGGCCGTGCTGTTCGTGACGCTGCTGGCGCAGTGGTTTCTGGTCGACCTGAACGGCTCCAACGTCGTCCCGCCCATCCTCCGCAGCGCGCTGTACCTCGCAGCCGTCGTGCTGTTCCTCTACGACTGGCGCGTCACCTGGCCGAAGACGTGGAGGTATCGGCAGGAATACATCGACCACGCCGACGAGCCGGACGTCGCCAACCCCGCGCTCGATCAGTTCGACCACTACCAGGGCGAGAGCCTGCGCACGCTGATGATCATCACCTGCCTGCTGCTGGGCATCATCCTGTTCAGCGCCAACATCCAGCCTGCCCTGATGGCCACGCCACCCCGGTAACCAACCGCACATGCCACGCGCCGAGAAAAAAACCATCGTCGAGCGACGCAAGCGCGTCGAGCAGTTCATCCTGCCGATCCTCAGACGGCTCTACCCGGACGCGAAGTGCAGCCTCGATCACCAGACCCCGCTGCAACTGATCGTCGCGACGATCCTCTCCGCGCAGTGCACCGACGAGCGCGTGAACATCGTGACGAAGGACCTGTTCAGGAAGTACCCGACGGCGAAGGACTACGCGTCGGCCGCGCCGGAGCAGCTTGAGAAGGACATCCAGTCCACGGGTTTCTATCGCAACAAGGCCAAGAGCCTGCGCAACATGGCCGCCGCCCTGATCGAGAAGCACGGCGGGAAGGTGCCGCGGACGATGGAAGAACTCACGCACCTCGCCGGCGTCGGGCGCAAGACGGCCAATGTCGTCCTCGGCAACGCGTTCGGGATCAACGTGGGCGTCACCGTCGACACGCACGTCACGCGTCTGGCGAACCGGCTTGGCCTGACGAAGCACGCCGTCGACGCGGTGAAGATCGAGCAGGATCTGATGAAGGTCGTGCCGCAGGAACAGTGGACGCTGTTTTCGCACTTGCTGATCCACCACGGCCGCGCGATCTGCCAGGCGCGTAAGCCCAGGTGCGACCAGTGCCCGCTCCTGCCGCACTGCCCCGCCGGGCAGAAGTTCATTCGAACGATGAAGCCGAGCGCCGCTGACGCGATGTGATTCTCGCAAGGGATGGGCCGATGGACGTCCTTTACCTGGCCCCCTCGTGGCTGATCTGCCTCGGGGTGGCCGTCATGATGCTCGCTGCAATGGAGGTGGGATACCGCCTCAGCCGTCATCGCGCCGGCGTCACCGAGCGGGCGCATGGCACGTTCGGCGGGCTGACGGCGGCGGTGCTGGCGCTGCTCGGGCTGCTTCTAGCGTTCTCGTTCTCCCTCTCCTCGTCGCGATACGAACAGCGGCAGGAGGTTCTGACGCGCGAGGTCAGCGCGATCGGGACCTGCTACCTCCGCGCCGACCTCCTGGACGAACCCGCCGCTCCCCGCGTCAAGCAGCTTATCCGCACGTACGTGCAGGGCCGCATCCTGGCGCACAACGCCGGCTTCGATCGGGAGAAGACGACGCTTGCCACGGCCGAGACGGACCGCGCGCAGAACGCCATCTGGAAGATCATCGTCGCCGAGCAGCGTCGCGATCCGCCCCTGCCGACGGCGCGGATGATGCTCATGACCGATGCCGTCAACGAGATGTTCGACGCCCGCACCAAGCGCAACCAGACCTATCGCGTGCACGTATCCGAGGCCGTGGTCTTCCTGCTGATGCTGAACGGCGTGGCGGCGGCGTTTCTCGTCGGGTGCACGTTCGGGATGGCGGGAACTCGCAACGCGATGGCATGGCTGGCGTTCGTGCTGCTCACGTCGATGATGGTCTACGCTATTCTTGACATGGACCGCCCGCGCCGCGGCATCATCCGCGTCGGCCAACAGCCGATGCTGGAGCTGCGCGATGACCTCAACGGCGACGCGACGGGTTCGGGCGGCGCCGGCGTTGACTGATGGGCGGTCATGATTCTCAAACATCCCAAGCTGAGAGGTTGTCATCCTGAGGTACTCCGAAGGATCTGGCCGCAGACGAGAGGCCTCCACATTCACGGCCAGATCCTTCGGAGTACCTCAG
>JBAUGM010000380.1:0-15528 GCA_049679725.1 Tepidisphaeraceae bacterium | reverse complement strand
CGAACGGCGCGGGGCGGCGCTGGCGCTCTGCCCCGCCGTGATGAGGACGCGAATGTCGTTAGCGCGCCATGGATGTGGACGCACGGATCTGCCGCCGCAGCTCGTCGAGCACCGACATGTTCCCGAGCGTGTCAGTCTCGCTGACGGCGGGGGACTTGCCGTCCAGCACCGTCGCGGCGAAGTCGTCGGCTTCCAGACCATAAAGTTCCGCGTTGACGTCGACCGTTCGCGTCTGGCGGGGCGGGGTCGTGATCGCGACCGGCGCGTCCTGCCGCGGCGGCGTGGCGCGGGCGATCGTGTAGGCGGCTCCAGTTGTCGGCGGCTTCCACGGGATCGGCACCTCGATGTACCCCTCCGTCCCGCAGACGTACGCGGTGTTGTCCGCCTGCACGCTCATGCCGCAGGTAAAGCTGGCGAGCACGTCGCCGGGGAAGTGCAGCGTGCCGACGACGACGTCGTCGACACCGCTCGGGTGCAGGCGCGCCGTCGCGGATATGCTCGTCGGCTCCGCGCCGGCGATGAGCCGAGAGAAGTTGACGCAGTAGCAGCCGATGTCCATCAGCGCCCCGCCGGCGAGGTCCGGACGGAAGCGGACGTTGCCGTCGATCTTCGTCGTGCGGTAGCAGAAGCTCGTGCGGATCAGGCGCAGCTCGCCGATCGCGCCGCTGCGGATCGTTTCGACGATCGCGTGCGTCAGCGGGTGCGAGCGGTACATGAACGCCTCGACGAGCACGCGACCGGCCCTGCGAGCCTCGCCGAACATCTCCTGGCTTTGGGCGACGTCGACGGCGAACGGCTTCTCGCACAGCACGTGCTTGCCGGCACGGAGCGCCTTGATCGTCCACTCGTGGTGGAGGGAGTTGGGCAGCGAGTTGTAGACGGCGTCGACGTCGCGGTCGGCGAGGAGCTCGTCGTAGGTGCCGTACGCGGCGGGGATCGCGTGAGCAGTTGAGAATTCCTGAGCGGTCGCGAGTTGGCGCGACCCCGCCGCCACGATCGTGCTCCGCCGCGACGACTTCACGCCGGCGGCGAACTGGCGGGCGATGTTTCCGGTGCCGAGGATGCCCCAACGAAGCCGATCAATCATCGAATCACCTCATGAAGCCCCCGACGAAGCATGTCATCCCGACAGGAGTTTTACGACCGAGGGATCTCGGGGTCGAGGGTCGCTTGTGAACCCGAGATCCCTCGGCGTACCTCGGGATGACGTGCCGGCGCGCTTCACGCCCCTCGCGACGGTGCATTTTCGCGACCATGGCGCGACCATGGCACAGCCGCGTGAAGTTCCCTTCGCCCCCGCCGATCATTTTGTTATCTTCTGCGCCCCTGACGGAAAGGCGAAGTAAGACGATGGCGGACATGGAGCAGTTGGTCGAGCGAAGCAAGAAAGTCCTGATCGGGAACTACGCCCGCCTGAGCATCGTCATGACGCGCGGCCAAGGCGCGCACCTGTGGGATGCGAGCGGCAAGCACTACCTCGACCTCTTCGCCGGCTTCGGCGGCGCGATCCTGGGCCACTGTCACCCCGCGCTCGTCGCCGCCGCCACCGAGCAGGCGGGGAAGCTCTGGCACGTCGGCAATACGTTCTACACCGAGCCGCAGCTCGAGTTGGCCGAGCGGTTGAATCGCCACGCGTTCGAAGGGCAGGCGTTCTTCTGCCATAGCGGCGCGGAGGCGAACGAGGCCGCCGTGAAGCTCGCGCGGCTGCGCGGCGCGGAGTCGTCGCCCAGGCGATGGAAGATCATCTCCCTCAACAAGAGCTTCCACGGCCGAACGCTCGCCATGATCGCGGCGACCGGCAACCCCGGCGTAAAAGCCGGCTTCGATCCGATGGTGCCCGGCTTCGTGCAGGTCGACGGCGGCGATTTCGACAAGCTCGCCGCCGCCGTCGATGACGAGACGGCCGGGATCATCATCGAGCCGATCCAGGGCGAAGGCGGGATCAACCACTTCCCATCCGACTACCTCCCGCGCATCCGCAAGCTCTGCGACGAGCGCGGCCTGACCCTCATCTTCGACGAGGTCTGGACCGGCTGCGGCCGAACCGGCCGGTGGTTCTGCCACCAGTGGGAGGGTTCAGGGTTCGGGGTTCAGGGTTCAGGAAATGCGGGAGGAAAAACCGGGACGGGGACGGTTTCTTCGTCTTCCCTGAACCCTGAACCCCAAACCCTGAACCCTTCGGTCCAGCCCGACATCATGACCCTCGGCAAAGCCGTCGGCGGGGGGCTTCCGGTGGGCGTGATGTACGCCAGGCCGCATGTCGCGAAACTGCTCGTGCCGGGAAAACATGGGTGTACGCTGGGCGGAAATCCGATTTGTATGAACGTTTCGAGAACGATCTTCGACGTGATCGAGCGGGAGAAGCTGCTCCAGCATGCGGCCGCGCTCGGGGAGATCGCAATCGCGCGGCTGCGAAGCGAACAATCGATCAAGGCGAAGGTCGCCGAAGTGAGGGGCCGCGGGCTGTTCCTTGGGATCGAGCTGAAAGAGGAGCCGCAGAAGCTCGTCGAGAAGGGGCTTGAACGTGGGATTCTCATCAATCTGACGGCGAAAAAGGTGATTCGGCTCGCTCCGCCGATCAATATCGGGCAAGATGAGTGGGAACGGGGGCTGGGGTTGGTGATCGAGACGATCGCCGCCGCTTGAGTGTGTCGAACCCTTGATGAAGGCGTTGGCGGTTTCCATCCTCGCGATCGTCGCGATCGCCGGCTGTGCGAAGAAGCACCAGCCGGGGCCAACCACGATGCGCGCGGACGAGGGACAGACGGCGTTCGCGTCGGCGTCCGAAGTGCGCCGCGGCAACGTCGCCAAGGGCCGCCAGAGCGATGCGCCGATGCGGCTGAAGCTTGACGTTCACCTCCTCACCGTCCCGCTCGGCACGATCAGCCGGAACGAAGAGGTCTGGAAGCGCGTGAACGAGCAGGCTGTCGACGTCGCCACGTACGACCTGCTGATCAAGAACGGCGTGCGCGTCGGCGAGGCGCCGATCGCGGAGTACGAGCGTTTCAGGCAATTGATCGCCGAACATCCCGCGCAGTCACAGCTGGCGCAACTCGTGACGGCCGAGGCGAAGGACGTCGACCTGGAGATCCGCAAGGAAGTTCCGAGCCAGACGATCTGGTACCTCAACGGCTGGAGCGAATTGATCGGCCGGACGTTCGACCGCTGCGAAAACTTCCTCACGCTCTCGTACCAACCCGCGCCGCGCAAGCGCGGCTACGTTCGCATCGTGCTCTGCCCGGTCGTGAAGGAAACGCGCAAGCGGCTGGAGTGGTCGACGGGGGGGAAGGAGCTGGAGGTTGCATTCACGCAGCCGCAGCGGTTCTACGACGTCAACCTCCGCGCGGATGTGCCGGTCGACAGCTTCCTCATCATCGCGCCGTCCGCCGAAGCGACCTGGCCGGGAAGCATCGGCAACCGCTTCTTCGTGGAGGACGGCCCCGCCGAGCAGATGGAGAACGTGCTGCTCCTCGTCCCACGGCACGTGCCGTCGGTAATGGAGTGAGCATCGAAACCGCTGCCCGGACGAACGCCACCCCTGCCCGCGCGCCCGGGCCCGCCGATGGACCGTCGGGACTGCCTGCGATGGAAGCGCTACTCTCGCCCGTTGCCGCGGAGCTGACGGAAGAGGCCCGGATCCTTGGCCTGCGCGAAGCGTACCGCGACGACTACTGGAAGCGGCGCGACCCGATCTACGAGGACCGGCTCCTTTGGCGCGCGCAGGCGTTCCGCCACATCGTCCACCTGCTGCCGGGGCAGAGCATCCTGGAGTTGGGCGCGGGCGCGGGGTTGTTCACGCACGTCCTGGCTCGCGTCTCGCGCCGCGAGAACCCGATCACGGCGATCACGTTCAATCCCGACGCGCCGTCGCCCGAAGGGTTGCCGCACAGTGTGGAGCACCTCCGCGCGACGTCGTTTCCCGGCCCGCTCGAGGGACGGCAGTTCGATTTCATCATCGCGATGGACCTGCTCGACCAGCGCAACTGCGCCGAGGTCCTGCAGAACGCGTTCGAGCTGCTCAAGCCGGGCGGGCAAGTGCTCTTCTACGAGAGCAATCCGTGGAACGTCGTCCTGAAGCTGCGCAACGCGGTCGCGAAGCTTTTCGGGCGCGGCGACCCGCGCAAGCTGCTCAGCCGGCCGGAGCTGTACGAGCTGATCTCCGAGATCGGCTTCATCCGCGTCTTCTCGGTATTCAACGACTTCGTCTACCGCCCGCTGACGAAGCAGTTGATGTACCTGTTCCGCAATCTCTCCATCCTGCTGGAGAACGCGCCGCTGGTGAAGACGCTGGCGGGTAGTACGCTCATTCACGCGCAGAAGCCGCCGCGCATCGTTGAAAGACCGGCTGTGTCGCTCTGCGGGCACGAGTCGCTGCGCAATGCGGTATCGGTCGTCATCCCCTGTCACAACGAGGAGATGAACATCGCCCCGCTCATCGCGGGGCTGAAGCGGCATTTCGACGACTACCTCTACGAGATCATCCCCGTCGACGACAACAGCAAGGACGACACGCGCCAAGTCATGGGCAAGCTCGCCGCGGCAGACCCGCGCATCAAGCCGGTGTTCCGCACGCCGCCCAACGGTGTCGGCCGGGCGATCACCGACGGCTACCGCGCCGCGACGGGGAAGTGGGTGCTGTCGATGGACTGCGACTTCCAGCACCTGCTGCCGGAGATCCGCGACCTGTTCGACGCGGCGGCAGAGGGGTGCGACGTCGCCGTCGGGAGCCGGTTCTCGCGGCACAGCGTGCTGCTGAACTACCCGTTCCAGAAGATCGTCGCCAACCGCGCGTTCCACGCGCTGGCGCAGGTGCTGTTCCTCACCAGGTTCCGCGACCTGACGAATAACCTGAAGCTCATGCGCCGCGAGGTGATCGACCAGCTCGAACTCACCCAGCCCGGCTTCTCGATTAACGCCGAGACGGGGCTGCTGCTGAAGCTGATGGGCTTCAAGGTGAAGGAAGTGCCGATCTCCTGGATCAACCGCAGCCCGGACATGGGCGTCTCGTCGTTCAAGCTCGTGCGCGTGGGCGGCGGCTACGGACACGTGCTCCGACGCCTGTGGTTCAAAAAGCTCACCGGGCGACTGCCCAAGGCGAAGCCGCTCGGACCCGCATGAGAACAGCGTCACGCGCTCCTTCCGCGACCGGCTGCGCTCGCTGCCGAAGTGATTGCCCGTGTCGATTCGCACCCGCGACAACGCGGACACCGCAAGGGCGTACGAAGCGGCAATGAGACACGCGATACTGCTGTGCTTGTCACTGGCGTTGTTCTTCCCAGACGCGGCGACGGCCGATGCCATCGGCATCGAGGCGAATCGCATCGCTGAATGGTCGTTCACTTCGTCTAAGCCGCACGCCGACCCGTTCAACGAAGTAGAGCTCGACGCCGTCTTCACGACGCCGACCGGGAAAGAGTTGCGCGTCCCCGCGTTCTGGGCGGGGAAGCAGACGTGGAAGCTGCGCTACGCGTCGCCGATCGTCGGCAAACACGCGTTCCGCACGATCTGCTCCGACGCTACGTCGAGCCTTCACGGTGTCGAAGGGGCCGTCGATATCGCGCCGTACACCGGCGACAACCCGCTCTATCGCCACGGCCCGATCCGCATCGCGGCGGACAAGCGGCACTTCGAGCACACCGACGGCACGCCGTTCTTCTGGCTCGGCGACACGTGGTGGATGGGGCTTTGTAACCGGCTGCGCTTCCCCGACGACGTCAGAACGCTGGCGGCCGATCGAAAGGCCAAGGGCTTCAACGTGATTCAGATCGTCGCCGGCCTGTACCCCGACATGCACCCGTTCGACCCGCGCGGCGCGAACGAAGCCGGTTTCCCGTGGGAGACGGAGTACGCCCGTATCCGGCCCGAGTATTTCGACGACGCCGACCAGCGACTGCGATACCTGGTTGATGAGGGGTTCTCTCCATGCATCGTCGGCGCGTGGGGCTACTTCATGCCGTGGATGGGCGTCGAGAAGACCAAGCAGCACTGGCGTTACCTCATCGCCCGCTACGGCGCCATGCCCGTGACGTGGTGCGCCGCGGGGGAAGCGAACCTGCCGTGGTACCTTGCCAAAGGATTCCCGTACGACGATCGAAAACAGGTGACCGAGTGGACCGAAGTGATGCGCTATATCCGCGCGACGGACGGGTTCCGTCGGCCGCTGACGATCCACCCGACGGGGATCGGCCGATTGTCGGCGCGGCACGCGACGGACAATCCTGCGCTGCTCGACTTCGACATGCTGCAAACGCCGCACGGCCAGCGCGAAGCCGTGGAACCGACCGTTCGCACCATGCGCGAGTCGTATGTCGACAACCCCGTGATGCCCGTCATCAACGGCGAGGCGGCTTACGAGATGCTGGGCGACAGCCTCCCCACGGAGTGGACGGTTCGCATGTTCTGGCTCTGCATGATGAACGGCGCCGCCGGCCACACGTACGGCGCGAACGGCATCTGGCAGGTCAACCGCAAGGGCCAGCCGCACGGTCCGTCGCCGCACCACGCGCCGGGGAGCGTCGGTTACGGCGCCATCCCGTGGGATGAAGCGATGAACCTCCCGGGCAGCGGGCAGATCGCCCGCGGGGCCAAGCTCTTCCAGCGTTTCCCCTGGCAGAAGTTCCAGCCGCACGCGGAGTGGGCAGCACTCGAAGACCAACGCGACACCACGCCGCCAAAGTGGGGCGAGTGGATCTGGTTTGACGAGGGCGCCGCCGCTGACGCGCCGATTGCAAAGCGAAGGTTCCGCAGGACGTTCGACGTGCGCGACGAGAAGATCGCTTCAGCCGTCGTGCACCTTTCCGTCGACAATCGTTTCACCGCATATGTCAATGGCCAGAAGATCAGCGGCCAGGAAGGCTGGGAAACGCCGAGTCGGTTCGACATCGCTCCCCTGCTGAAGCCGGGCCGAAACGTCCTCGCCGTCGAAGCGGAGAACGTCGCGTCAAACGTCACGAAAAATCCCGCGGGGCTGATCTGCGCGGGTACGGTGAAGTACGACAGCGGCGAGACATCGATCGCATCGGACGAATCCTGGAAGTCATCGGACGCGATCGACGCCGGCGTCGATTGGACGGCCGCGGCGTTCGATGACGGCGCGTGGCACAGCGCGAAGGTCGCGGCCAAGCACGGCGCGGGGCCGTGGGGGGCTTTTCGCGATCAGAATCCGAGCGGTCAAGCGTACTCGACAGGCATCCCGGGCGAGGTCCGCGTGATCTACGCGCCGCAGCCGCGATCGATCCGCGTGACGGGACTCGAGCGGCACGTGATGTGGCAGGGCGAGTACTTCGATCCGGTGACGGGAGAGTCAACTCCGCTGTCTAGCCTTGCGGTGGCCGAGGACGGCTCCTGCCGCGTCACGCCGCCGGCGTCGGCGCAGGATTGGGTGCTGGTGCTGCGGCGGAAATGATCGGTGGGGTGACGCGCGCGGCACGTCGCATCTCCTGCCATCCCGGCCGGGGATGTCGACGTTCGTAAGTCCTTGTTTTTCGCGCCACGTCGCGGAAGAACGCCGCCAACTCCCGGCCCCGACGCGAGATGCGAAGGGCTCACAGCCGCAACGCCGCCGTACGGGGCGAAGGTCGGACGACCTGCGGGTCGTCGGCGGCCCATCGTGCGGCTAATAAGCTGCCAGACCCCGCCGCGGGGATATCGTCGGCGGTGGATGTGAATGGAATCTCCGCTCGCGCCGGCACGTCATCCCGATGGGAGGCTTGGCGACCTGAGGGATCTCGGGTCCCAGAGGCGTTCGTGAGCCCGAGATCCCTCGGAGTTACCTCGGGATGACGTGCTTTACGCGAGCGCGTGCTCCCTGGCACGTGCGCTGCCTCATGTCATGTGCCGCCGGTCTCAGAATGGAAAGTTTGCATCGCTCGCGTCCGCCTTCGACAACTCCGCGACGTACTTCGCCAGTCGCGGCACGATCAGCGCCAGGTACCGCTCGCCCTTCTCCTTCGTCGCCTCCGTCGGGTTGCCCACGCCGGTGCTCTCGGTGAGCAGCCGCCACGGGCGCGAGATCGACACCCAACCCTTGTTCACCGCCTCGAACCGCGTCGGGTTCGACGCGCCGTCGGCTGCCTGATCGAGCTGCACGAGCTGCGGCGCCAGGGCGAGCATCACGCTCGTTTCCAACTCGCCCGCGTGATCGTCGGGGTAGGTGAAGATCTCGTCGTACTTGTCCTTCCCGACGCGCCACCAGTCGATGACGGAGATGAACACCTTCGACCGGCCCGACATCTCGCGGACGAAGGGTTTGAGAAAGTCGTTCCCGCCGTGCGAGTTGAAGAGGATCAGCTTGCGGATGCCGTGGCCCTCGAGCGAATCCGTGATGTCCTTCAGCAGGGCGAACATCGTGGACGGGTAGACGTTGATGGCCAGCGGCACGTCGAGCATGTTCGACTGCACGCCGTAGGGGATGGTCGGGAGCTGAACGACCGATCCGCCGAGTTTTGTTGCCTCCTCGCAGACGCGATCGGAGACGAGTTCGCTCTCGTACGCGTCGGTGCCGTGCGGGAGGTGAAGGTTGTGCGGCTCACACGCGCCGATCGGGAGGATGGCGACTTCGTACTTCGTCTCGCGGACGGCCGGGTACGTCAGGTGCTGAAGTTTCCAGGGGTGGGTGGGCATCGGTGGCATTCTATTGTGGGAGGGACGCGCGACAAAGCCCGCACGCGTCGCGCGCTCACGGGTGCGTGACATTGTCCATTCGTGTGGATTCGTGAGATTCGTGGGCAACACCGCTTCAAGCATCAGCCGCCGATTCTGTCGCGCACTCGCGCGTCGCGCGTTTCGGTCGCTGCCTTGTGGGGAGGCGGCCTGTATCATGTCGCGCGGCGATGCGTCTGGTGTCCGCGCCCGCTCGTCAGGAGTGTTTCGTTTGACAGGGAAGCCCGCTTCAACGCCCGCCATTCGCGTCGCCGATCCCGTTGACTCGCTGCGCTTCATGTTCGGCGTGGGCATCGAGTGCTCCTACCCCGTCGTTGAGGGAGGCATCCGCGTCGACGAGCTGGAAGCGACGGGTCACTACGAGATGTGGAAGACCGACCTGAAGCTCGTGCGCGAGCTGGGCCTTCGCTACCTCCGCTATGGGCCGCCGATCTACCGGATTTTCGTGGGGCGGGGGCAGTATGACTGGTCGATCCTCGACCCGGTCATGCAGGAGATGCGGCGGCTGGGGATCGTGCCGATCATCGATCTGCTTCACTTCGGGTTGCCGGACTGGCTGATGGATTTTCAGAACCCGGAGTGGCCCGACTACTTCGCCGAGTACGCGCACGCGTTCGCCGAGCGTTACCCGTGGGTGCGGTATTACACGCCGGTGAACGAGATCTACGTCACCGCGCTCTTCTCCGGCCTGTACGGCTGGTGGAACGAGCGGCTGATGAGCGACCACGCGTTCGTCACGAACATCAAGCACTGCTGCAAGGCGTCGATCCTCGCCATGCGCGCGATCCTCGACCTGCGCCCCGACGCCATCTTCGTCTTCAGCGAATCGACGGAGTACGTCCACCCCGGCAGCCCCGACATGGTGCAGCAGGCGCACTTCATGAACGAGCGCCGCTTCCTCTCCCTCGACCTGCTCTTCGGCCACGACGTCTCGGCCACCATCTACCGCTACGTCCTCGCCAACGGGATGACGCAGGACGAATACGACTGGTTCATGAAGCACCGCCAGCTCCGCACCCACTGCATCATGGGGACGGACTACTACATCACGAACGAGCACGTGCTCCGGCCCGACGGCAAGAGCATCCACGCCGGCGACGTGTACGGCTACTACGTGATCACGCGGCAATACTTCGACCGCTACCGCTTGCCCGTGATGCACACGGAAACCAACCGCACCGCCAAGCACGCGGTCGAGTGGCTGTGGCGCGAGTGGTTGAACCTCCTGCGCCTGCGCGAAGACGGCGTGCCGATCATCGGGTTCACGTGGTTCGGGCTGGTGGACATGAAGGACTGGGACACCGCGCTCACGAAGCCGCAGGGGAACGTGAACACGGTGGGGCTGTATACGCTGCAGCGCAAGCAGCGGAAGGTGGCGCGGGAGTATCGGAGGCTGGTCGAGGAGTACTCACACCTGCCGATCAGCTCGAGCAAGTTCCCGATTCTGACGGCGTGAGCTCTACAGTGGCATGGGCGTCTCGCCCGTGCGTTTTCATTAGTTCCGAAGCACGGGCGAGACGCCCATGCCACTATCAATCCAATCCCATTTTTCGAGATTGAGCGTTCCGTCGGTTTGCAACACGTATTGGGCGCCGAGCGGCAGCGGCGCGAAGTGCGGCCCGTGTCCGACGGGCAATCCGTACGCGACCGGAACTCCCATTCGTCGCCCAACCGTCCCGAAGATCTCCTCGAACGCCTCGCGCTCGTCGTACGTCCGCCGCAGCGATTTCTTATCCGTTCCATCCGCGCTGGCGAGACACTGGTTGTCCTCGTCCTTGCAGTCGCAGAAGTCCCCCAGCACGATCGCGGCGGCGCCGTTGAGCATGCCGGCCTGGGCGATCTGCGTGACCATGCGATCGATGCGGTAGTACGGTTCGCCGAGGTCTTCGAGGAAGAGGATCTTGCCCGCGCCGGACGGCTGCCAGGGGGTGCCGGCGAGCGATTGCCAGAGCGACAGGTTGCCGCCGACGAGTTCACCGTGGATCGGCGCACCTGGCGCGTTCGTCATCCACGATAGCGCATGATGCGCCCACGGTGCGTCGGCGGGGCGTCCCTTCACGTACGCGACGATGGCGGCATATTCCTCCGCGTCGAGCGTCGCGAAGTTCGCCGCCGCGGGCATCGGCGCGTGCAGCGTCGACCAGCCCCATCGCGCGCGGACGAACTCGTGCAGCACGGTCACATCCGAGTACCCGACGAGCAGCTTCTTCTGCGGAATCCCGCACCGGACGGTCAGCTCTTCGAGCAACGGCAACAACCGCGCAGCGCCGTACCCGCCCCGCGCCGCCCACAACACCGGCAGCGTCGAATCGTTCGCCTGCGCGTAAAGGGCAGCGGCCCGCTCATCGTCCGCTCCCGCGAACGTGAAATGCTGTTTCGGCACCTGCTCGTGCACAACCGGCTCGAACCCGGACGCGCGGAGGTGACTCACACCGCGCTCGAATTCCACCATCGGCACCACCGACGACGCCGCGAAGAGCCCGACCCGCGTTCTCGATACATCACTGCTCAATTGAACCACCACTTCACGATGTAAACCGCCAGCAATACGCCCGCCGCGTCCGCGATCAACCCCGCGGGCACCGCGTGCCGCGTCTTCTTGATCCCGACGGCGCCGAAGTACACGGCGATGACGTAAAACGTCGTCTCGCACGCGCCGTACATCACGCCCGAGATCTTCACGAAGATCGACTCCATTCCGTGCACCTTGACCATGTCCGCCAGCACCGCCAGCGATCCACCGCCGCTGAGCGGGCGCGTGATCGCCATCGGCAGGATCTCGGGCGGCACGCCGATCCTCGCGAGGTACGGGCGGAGCCAGTCCTCCAGCACCTGCATCGCGCCCGATGCGCGGAACATCCCGACGGCGAACAGGATCGCGACGAGGTACGGAATGATCCGCACCGCCACGTTGAACCCCTCCTTCGCCCCGGTGACAAACTCCTCGTACACCGGCACCCGGCGGATGATCCCGTACAGCGGGATCAGCACGAGCATCAGCGGGATGATGAACTTCGACACATCGTTGAGGATCTCGCTCATCGCGCCACCTCCGCCGTCGTCACCAAGGATGGCGATGGCGCTCGATCCGGGTCGGATGCGCGGTAGCCGGGCAGGAGGCCGAGCAGTTTCGTCGTGATGATCGCGATGATCAGGCAGATGCCGGTCACGATCAGGATCGGGAAGTACAACTCGCTCGCGCGCAGCCCCAGCACCGCGTAGAGCATCATCGGCGGGAGCAATTGCACCCCGGCGGTGTTCATCGCCAGCAGCATGACCATTGCGTTCGTTGCGGTGTCGGCCGTCTTGTTGAGCTTCTGCAGCTCTTCCATCGCCTTGATGCCGAACGGCGTGGCCGCGTTGCCCAGGCCCAGCATGTTGGCGGTGAGGTTCAACGTGACCAACCCCATCGCGGGGTGACCCTTGGGGATGCCGGGGAACAGCGGGCGGAGGATCGGACCGGTCACGAGCACCAGCGCCTGGATCAGCCCCGCCTTCTCCGCGATCTGCATCAGGCCGAGGAAGACGGCGAGCGTGCCGATCAATCCCAGCGCGAGCGTGACCGCCTGCTTGGCGAGGTTCATGGCCGCTTCACCGATCGCCTGCATCGACGCGAAGCGCACGGGCCGGAACGCGATGGCGGCGGCGACCGAGCCGTCGGCGGCGGCAGGTTGGAAGTCAGTCACCTTGGCTTGGAGCCACTTCGGATCATCCGCGCTCGTCATGTCGCGGATCTTCGCGAGCCGCGGCGGCAACGTCGCGCTCGACGCGAAACGCAGTTCACGACCGCCGTCGCTCATATGCACGAGTGTTGCTGCGAAACTGTCGGCGGGCTTCTCCTCGACGTCATAGAACTGCTGGTACGTCGCCGGGTCGATGACGACCTTCACCGTCTGCGTGGTGGGCTGGGTTGTCGCTCCTTCGAGCGTGATCGGCAGCGACTGCCCGTTGCGGAACGTGTTCCGCCGCAGGTCGCTGACATCGTTGCCGAGCGCGAAGACGAAGCTGAATACGATCAGCCCCGCCCAGATGTAGTTGAGCATGCATCTCCTTCAATCCGCGCGAACGTCGCCCCTCACGCCGGTGTCTGAGCTGAAAGCGAAGACCCGGATTCCTTCGCGACGAATTCCGGGTCTTCGCTTTCAGCTCAGACACCGGCGTGATGGATGCGAGCACATCCTTTTGTGATCGACGGCGCGCCCGGTTAAACTCGCGCGTGATAATAATCGTCCGAGCGATGAACTGCACTCGCTCACTGCAAAAGGGTATTCCACATGCCTGGTCGTCCATCGCGTCTGCGTGTCCCCTCGCTATTGATCGCATGTTTCGTCGTCGCCGGTTGTGCGTCGAAGGGCGTGAAGCCCGGCACGGAGTTGAAACGCGCCGGCGACGAGATCGTCATCGCGGGGCAATTGTTCCACACGGGTGCGCCCGTCGTCCTCTGGACGGACCCCGGCGGCTACGACGCGTATCGCACGGAGCGTCGCTTCTCGCCGTACGAAGAATCGTCCTACGGCGCCACGACGCGCGCCGCGGCGACGCGCCCGGCGATCGGCATCGACTCCCCCAACCGCTACGGCCTTCGTCAAAGCCTGCTCACGCCGTCGGAGATCGCGGAAGTTCGCGGCGGCGGATGGCCGCTCGAGCTGCTTCAGGACAAGGTCGACCAGTTTGTCATCCACTATGACGTCGCCGGCACGAGCGAGCGCTGCTTCTTCGTCCTGCACGACATGCGGAACCTGTCCGTGCAGTTCATGCTCGACATCGACGGCACGATCTACCAGACGATGGACGCCAAGGAACGCGCCTGGCACGCCGGCACGGCCAACAGCCGCTCGGTGGGCATCGAGATCGCCAACATGGGCGCCTACGCCAGCGGCGAGGGTGAGCCGTTCAAGCAGTGGTATGGGAAGGACGAGAAGGGCCGCACGCGCATCACGGTCCCGCAGCGCCTCGGCGACGGCGGGGTGCGCACGCCGAACTTCGTCGGCTATCCCGTGCGCGACGAATTGGTCGTCGGGGAAGTCCAGGGCCGCATGCGCCGGCAGTACGATCTGACGAAGGAGCAATACGACTCGCTCACGAAGCTGACCGCCACGCTCTGCACGGTGTTGCCGAAGATCAACCCCGACTACCCGCGCGACGAGAAGGGGAACCTGATCACCAAGGCGCTGACGGATGAGCAGTTCGCCTCGTACAGCGGCGTGCTCGGCCACTACCATGTCACGACGAACAAGTCCGACCCCGGCCCCGCGTTCCAGTGGGACCGCGTCATCGACGGCGCCCGGAAGCTGATGCGCGAGAAGCCGAAGCCCGCCGCGGGCGCCGTGAAGACGTCGCCCACAACTCGGCCCAGTGAGCATCAACCCGCTACGCGCCGTTCGCGGATGGCCATCAGCGACGGGAGGGTGCGATGAACCGCCGGACATTCGCCTGTGCCATCGCCTGTCTGCCGCTGATCCTCTCCGCGTGCACGCACACGCCGAAGGTCGCGCCCACGCCCGAGCAGCCGAAGCTCACGCTTCAGTCGCGGCTCGACGAGATCCTGCACCGTCGCGACGACGGCAACGTGAAGTACGCCGCGCGCGTGATCGAGCTCGACACGGGCAAGGAACTTTATGCCGTCAAAGCGGATGAGCCGTTCATCCCCGCGAGCAACATGAAGCTCTCCGTCAGCGCCGCCGCCCTCGACACGTTCGGCGCCGATCGCACGTTCGACACGTACCTCGCAATCGACGGCGACGACCTGTGGCTCATCGGCACGGGCGACCCGGCCGTCGGCGATCCATCGATCGAGAAGAAGCGCGGCCGCGTCCCCACGTCCGTCCTCGACGACTGGGCGACGGCGCTCCAGCGGCGCGGCGTGTCGCACGTGAGCGGCAACCTGTACTTCGACGACGGCGCGCTCGACGACGTCTGCTTCAACACGCACTGGAGCAAGGGTTTTCACGGTGACTGGTACGCCGCGCCGGTCTCCGGGCTGAACCTCAACGACAACTGCGTCGACGTCACGATCCATCCGACGACGGATGGGAAGCCCGTGACGTACACGGTCATGCCGCCGGTCAGGAACATCACGATCATCAACAACGCCGTGACCGGTGCGACCGAAGACCCGACCATCTCGCGCGACCCGGACTCGATGACCTACACGATCACCGGCGGGTGCACGAAGCCGACGGTGCTGAAGAGCCGCTCGGTCGTCGATTCGGGCGCGTTCTTCGCCGATGCGCTGCGCACGCGGCTGGAGCTGCGCGGGATCACGATCGCCGGGGAGACGAAGCGCGCGCCGCGCAAGGCGGGCGCGCAGGTGATCGCGACGCACCAGTCGCGCATGCCCGATGTCATGTGGCGGATCAACAAGAGCAGCCAGAACCTCTTCGCCGACGCGATGTTCAAGCTCATGGGCGACGGCACCTGGGAGGGCGGCAGCGAGGCGGTGCACGCGTTCCTGAAGAAGGCGGGCATCGACGATTCGCAGTATCGGGTCGTCGATGGCTCGGGGTTGGCGCGCGAGAATCGCGTCACGGCCCGGCTTCAGACCGACTTGCTCGCGTACATGGCCAAGCATCCCGAAGCGGAGGCGTACCGTGCGAGTATGTCCACGGCCGGCATCGACGGCACGCTGCGCAACCGAATGCACGACCTCAAGGGACGCGTCTTCGCGAAGACGGGGTACATCAGCGGCGTTCGCGCGCTCAGCGGCTACGTGCAGCAGAGCGAGGGCAAATGGCTGGCGTTCTGCATCATCTTCAACGGATTTAAGGGGAGCGAGAAGCCGTTCGAGACGCTGCAGGACGAGGCGGTGCACGTGCTGGCGGACTTGCCGGTGGTGCGACCTTCGACGCAGCCGACGACGCGACCGAC
>JBAUGM010000379.1:0-2918 GCA_049679725.1 Tepidisphaeraceae bacterium | reverse complement strand
GCGAGCCCGAGATCCTTCGGAGTACCTCAGGATGACGTTCGCGCGCTGACTCGCGCGCTTCAAGCATGACCTGGCTCCTGATCCACCTCGTCCTCCTCTACCGCGTCACGCTCGGCCGGCTGCTCGGCGGGCAGTGCCGGTTCCATCCGACGTGCAGCCAGTACGCGATCGACGCCGTGAACCTCTACGGCCCGTGGCGGGGCGGGTGGCGGACGCTCAAGCGCATCTGCCGCTGCCACCCGTGGGGCGGGCGAGGGTACGACCCGGCGTGACGAATCGCTAGTCGAGTGAGTTGGACACGAACAAGAAACCGGTGACGGAGCCCATCAGTCCGGCGCAGGCGAACACAAAGGCCGCGATGCCAGGCCGTGAGTGTTGCGGCTCGCGGTGAGTGCCCGGCCGCGCGTAGCTGAGCGGTTTGGTTTTCATCGCGCGTTCGCGTGGAGCAGGTGACGGAGCTTCCTGAAGCGCTTCTCGATCCGCTCGCGCAGCGCCTTGTGTCCCGTCGCGTAGGTGTGCCCGTTCCGCGCAACCTGCACGAACAGCTTCACCATGCTCCGCCAGTCGTGCAGGTCGATGTACTCGGGGCCGATGCGCTGTTTCGCGCGGTCCATGTTGTGGTAGTTGCCGAGCGCGACGCAGATCGACGCGGCTGTGAAGCCATAGACGTCATAGACGGTCGCTTCGCAGGTGCCGCCGGGCATGAGGGCGCGTTGGTAGGTGAAGGCCTTGTCGCGTTTGGCCAGCGCCTCGGCCTGCTGGGTGAGGAAGTAGGTGAGCTGCGAGTTGAAGATGCTCGTCTTGTCGCCGACGCGGATGATCGCGCCCGCGCCCTGCGGGGCGTAGGGCTGCATGGCGGAGGTTTCGATGGCGATGATGCGGTCGGTCTTGCGCAGCAGCTTTGGCTTGCGCGACGCGGCGATGGCGCCGATGAAGCCTTCTTCTTCGGCGCGGGTCAGCAGCACCGCCACCGGCGAAGCCGGGGGCTTTCGGCGGAGATTGTCAAGCATCTGAAGCGCCGCTGCCATGCCGGCGAGGTCGTCGATGGCGCGGGAATAGAACCGGTCGCCTCTCGTACGTGCCTTGCCCTGGTCGAACATGCCCGGGGAGTTGGGGGCGATGCTCTGCGTGACCTTCACGGTGACGCTGACGGGGACGGGGCGCTCCGGACCGATCTTGACGGTCTGCACGACGCCGGTGATTTCACGGTCGCCGTCGAAGAAGCGGACTCTCGCGCCTTTCACGTACTCGGCGAGCACCCAGCCGTGGAACGCGGCCTCGAGCGTTCTCGGGTCGCGCATGCGGGTGGCGACGAAGCCCGGGTGGTCCATGTGCGCGCCGAACACCCAGCGCGGTCCGCGCGAGCGGGAGGGGAGTTCGAGGAGGAGGTTGCCGTACTCATCGCGCGAGAGCTTGAGGCGTCGCTTCTTCGCGAATTCCTCGACGTAGCGAACGACGCGATCCTCGGCGAACGGGGCGGTGGGGAGGGAGCAGATCTCGTGGAGAATCCGGGTGTCCATAGTTGTCATCCTGAGGCACTCCGAAAGATCTGGCCACGAGCGTAAAGGCCGCTCATTCTCGGCTAGTCTAGATCCTTCGGAGTGCCTCAGGATGACGACGAAAGAAGATGATCGCAACTCGCGAGGCGCAACTACGACTGCGCCGCCGGTTCCTGCGATGGGGTCTCCGCGTCGTCGCCGTGCTCGGCGAGGTCGCGGAGCTTGGGGAGCATGACGTCCAGCGACTGCGCCTGCGGCGAGCCGGGGTAGCGCTTCAAGACGTCCTCGGCCAGCTCGACGGCCTCGGCGAAGCGACGCCCGCGCACGAGCTGCTGGATCTTCATCTCGTGCTCCTGCCGCTCTTCGATTTCCGCGTTGTCGGCGATCGTCTTGAGCTGCCGGCGGATCTTGTTCGCCCGCGCGTGCGTGGGGAACGCTTCGAGCAGCCGCTGGGCGCCTTCCAGCGCCTCTCGCCAGCTCTTTCGGTCGACGTCGGCCTGCACCTCTTCGTACATCCGCTGGAACGAGCTGTCGCGCGCGATGTCGTACTCGCGGCGCACGCGCGTGAGCAGGTGCCGGCCCTCGACGTGCGTGGGGAAGTTGCCGACGAACTCCGTGGCGGCGGTGATGGCCTTGTCCCACGAGCTGACGCTCACGAGGTCGTTGACGCGGTCGCGCGCCCGGTCCCACGTTTCGGATTCGGCGGCCGCGCGGAGGCGCATGAGCTCACCGCGCGTGCGAACGACCATGCCGTCGCCGGGGAACAGTTGCTCCATCGACGCGAGCAACTGCTCGGATCGCGCCCACTGACCCTCGCGGAAGCAGTAGTAGATCTGATCGAGCGTGAGCGACTTGCGACTGTCCTGCAACTGCTGGAGCCGCACTTGCCGCTGCTCGTCGTTCATGAGCGTGACTTCGCGGATCTCCTCGAGGAGGTTGAGGATGCGATCCTCCATCATCGGGTCCGTCGGCGGGGCGGCGTAGGGCACGGGCGGCGGTGCGTCCTCGACCATCTCGGCGTGCGGCGCAGGCGGCGCCGGCGCGGCCCGCTCCTGGGCGATCTCGCGCAGGATGGTCGCCTGATCTGCCGCGGTCTGCGACATCTGCCGCGACAGCTCGTCCACGCGCGACAGGATGGCCGAGACGGATTTCAGCAGCGACGACGCGACCAGCCCCGCGAGCAGGTACGCCAGCGCCGCCGCCGCGTGCGTGAGCAGTTCCCCCGTCGGCATGTCGCCGCCCTGGATGATGCGCATCACCTCGATAGCGCAGAGCAGGACGCCGCCCAGCCACGCGAGGTTGGCCAGGCGCGAGAATCGTGAGGGACTCGGGCGGGACATAGGCCGGGATTATAACGGGCGATGGCTCGGGCTGGGCCGGATTCGGCGCGGTGGGGAGGGCGAGGCTCCGCCCGAGCCG
>JBAUGM010000378.1:0-3408 GCA_049679725.1 Tepidisphaeraceae bacterium | reverse complement strand
TCGCCACGCTGATCGCCGCGCTCTGCATCCTTCGCCTGCGCCCGGAAACATCGCTCGGCGGGTTGCTGGACGAATCGGATGCGGCGGTCGTCGCGATGGAACGGGTGCTCGATCAGTTCCCGGTCGTCAACGAGCTCCTCGTGCTCGCGACGCTGCCCGACGGTGCGGCGGACGATCCCGCGCCACTGCTGGCGTTCGCCGAGCGATTGCAGGCCGCGGCGGCAAGCGACGCGGACGCGAGAGCGATCGTTACGCACGTTCGCTTTCGCGCCGAGTCGCAGACGCGCACGTTCGTCGAGCGGGAGATCGTCCCCAACGGGCTCTACTATCTCTCCGACCGGCAACTCGACGAGTTGATGCAGCGGCTGACGAAGCCCGGCATGCAGGCGCAGCTCGAGCGAAACGAGCAGATGCTGTCGCTCCCCGGGCCGGCGGCGGGAGGGTTGGCGAAGGCGTTCGCGAAGGATCCGCTGCGACTTCAGGAGTTTCTGCTCGAACGCGTCGGAGAGATCTCCGTCCCCGGCGGGAGTGGAGGCGGGGGCGGTGGACCGTTCCTCTCGCCCGACCGGCGCAGCCTGCTCATCCGCATCGGCGGGGCGCGATCGCCGAGCGACTTTCGCTTCGCGCAGCGGATGACCGATGCCGTCGAGCGGCTCGCGGGCGAGGCGAACCACGAGCGGCTCCGGATCGACATCGCCGGCGCGTATGCGATGTCCGCCCACAGCGCCCGAAAGATCCAGGCGGATTCGATTTCGGACATCGTCTCCACGGTGCTCGGGCTGGTCGTGCTGTTCACAATCGCGTGCCGCCGGCCCGCGCGGCTGTTCGCGTTCGCGTTCATCCCGGTGGCGATCGGGGTCGCCTGGGGTTTCGCGGCATACGCGCTGCTCCGGCACACGATCACACCGCTGGCGGCGGTCGTGGGCGGAACGCTGGGGGCCATCGGGCTCGACTACACGATCCACTTCATCACGCACTTTCAGGAGGCCCGTCGCACCGCCGCCGATACCGCCGCGGCGGTCGTGGAGACGTCGCGCGAGATGTTCTGGCCGTCGCTTGCGGCGTGGATGACATCGGTCATCGGTTTCGCGGCCGTCGCGATCTCGCCGGTGCGCGTGCTGCGGGATTTCGCGGTGCTGGGAACGCTGTGCCTCGTCGGCGCCTGGGTCGCGACACTGCTCGTGCTGCCTGCGATGCTCGCGCGGTTCAGCCGTGGCGATGCGTCGCCGTTCGAGGGTCGGTTCCAAATCGCAGACGCGATCGGCCGGTGGATCTCATCCCATGCGAAAGGGTTGCTCGTCGGCTCCGGGCTGGTGCTTGCGTTGCTCGTCGGCGCGCTTCTGGTGCGCGGCGTGCGCTACGAGTTGAGCTCCGACCCGATGGTGATGCACCCGCAACCCAGTCCGCCGCTGGAAGCGCAACGATTCATCGCGCAGCGGATGCAGGTTGCGGCGGGGGCGCTGATCGTTCACCTGGAAGCAGAGTCGCCGCTCAAGCTGCTCACGATGGCGCACGCGGTCCAGCATCGGCTGCGCGACGACGCGGTGCGCGCGGCGGGGGTGTCCGGTGTGTTCGGCCTCGCGTCGCTGTTGCCCGACCCGGTGGAATCGGCGCGACGGCGTGCCGGATTGGATCCGGCGCTTCCAGATCGCGTCGCTGGTGCGCTGCGCGAGGCCCTGGCCGACAGCGCGTTTCGTCCGGAGGCATTCGACAACTACGCGACCTTCCTGAAGACGCTGATGTCGCCGGGCGACCCGCCCGATGTGCAGACGCTCACGACGTACCCGCAGCTCGCGCAACTCCTCCTCCCCCGCGCCGCCCTCGACGGCTCGGCCGCGCCGACGCAGGCGGTCACGCTGATCTTCTCGCGCGAGCCGCTGGAGACGCGCGCTAACCGCGAAGCAGCGTTGTCGGCGGTTCGTCACGCGCTGCACGGCGTGGACGGCGTGACGGTCACCGGCACCGCCGTCATCGGTCACGACCTGGACCGCTCGGTCCACCGCGACCTGCCTCGCTTCGTTATCGTCGCGCTCGTCTGCATTGGCGGCTACCTTCTCGTTCACTTCCGCTCGGCGAAGCTCGCGGCGATGGCGCTGCTGCCGATCGCGATCAGTCTGCTCTGCGTCGTCGCGTTCATCTCGCTGGCGGACGTCCGGCTGAACCTGATCCACACCGTCGCGGCGCCGCTGCTGCTGGGCATCAACCTCGACTATGGCATCTTCGCCGTCCACGCGTGGCGGACGTCGCGCAACGCCGGCGACCTTTCCCACCATTTCCCCGCCTCGCTCTCGGCCCTGCTGACCTGCGGCGGCGCGACGCTCATCGGCTTCGGTTCGCTCGTCATCACAAGCATTCCGGCTGTGCGAACACTCGGTTGGATCGTGAACGTCGGCGTCGGCACTTGCGTCCTGAGCACCCTGCTCGTGCTATGGCCGGCGATGATGCTGGCGCTACGGAGATGGCGAGGCGGCTCCGACGATTCCGACGACATTCTGCAGAAGCCCCGGCCTTAGGCCGGGGCTTTCAGGAGATCGAACGTCTACGCCGCCGTCGCGATGCGATGTTTCGCCTCTTGAGGCTTGGGCGCGGGCATCGCCAGCATCATCAACCGTCCGAGCAGGTACGCCAGGACGGCCAGGAAGGCGCCCACGATCAGGCTTCCGATGATCCACTCCGCGGCGACGGCTTTGAACGTCTCCCACACGCCGACGCGGAACGGGTCGTACTTCGCGAGGTTCAGGAATCGTCCGTGAAGCACGATGTGCCCCATCGCGATCGACGCGGCGGCGAGCAGTGGACCGACGGGCGGCGTGTTCAGGCTGGAGACGGCGATCACGACCACCGGCTGAAGCCGCAGGCGCTTGGCGACGAGCAGGCAGAGCACCGTCTTCACGCCGTACGCCGGGATGGTGGCGATGAAGATGCCCGCGGCCATCGACGCGGCGAACTGCTTGCGCTCGGTGGCGCTCTGCCGGATCTGCCGCCACACGGTCAGCGGGTTCATCCAGCGCAGAAGACGTGCCGGGACCGTGCCCGTGTCCGCGCTCGCCTCGCGCGGCAAGAGCCGGCGAACGGGCCAGGGGAGCAGCGCGCGCGTGACCAGCTTCACGTGCATGAGCGCCGCCAGCGTCGAGTCGAGCCACGGTCGAAAGTGCGACACGCAGCCACCCGCGACGTCGTATGTGCAGCGAATCGGCACCTCGATCACCGGGACGCGCGCCCATGCCAGCCGCGTGATGATCTCGGTTTCGAAGGCGTATCGGCCGGCGCCGGCGCCGGTGGCGAGCGTGGCCTGGAGCGGGTAGACGCGGAGCCCGGATTGGCTGTCGGTCACGCGGGCGCCGCTTTCCAGCCAGGCGCAGTGGTTCGAGATCGCGCGGCCGATGCGGCTGCCGAGCGGCGTATCGC
>JBAUGM010000377.1:0-2162 GCA_049679725.1 Tepidisphaeraceae bacterium | reverse complement strand
GCGAACGGCGCGCGACGTCCGTGAAACGGCCGATGTGAAACGCGCGCGATTCGGCGAATCAGCGGTTCACCGTCGTCGCGCGCACCTCGCCCCTCTCCCCTGCCCCCCCTGCCCTCTCCCCCGGAGTACCGTGGGAGAGGGAGGACACCGTTCGACGCCGTTCATCCCTGGGCACGAGAAAGCTCAGGTGGTGCGCCGCGTGGATCAAGTGCATGCGCCGCCACTGCCGCGGGGACAAACGGCCGAACAGCGGGCTGGGGTGGAACGCGCCGGCGTGGTCGCGGACTTCGCGGATCGTCGCGATGCAATGTGACACCGCCGCCGACGCCGGGCGGATGTCATCGTCTTCGGCGACCATCGCCCGCGCGGTGGGGAAGCCGCCCGGCATGCGGCCGGTGAGCAGGATCGTCGGCTTGAACACGAATCGTCCGAACGCGCGCACGATCCAGGGGACGGGCATGTCGCCGAACCCTTCGAGCGAGCTGCGCATGACCCGCGTCAGGTGCTCGCAGGCGCGGGGCAGGTCCCAGGCGCCCGTGCGCTCGTAGCCGCAGGCGTGCAGCCGGTCGATCTCGTCGATGAGTGCGTCGAAGGAGTCAAAGCGAAGTCGGCGGCGCTTCATGGGGCGCGTGCTCCAGTTCAGAGCAAGACCCACGTCATCGCGCCCAGCGCCGCCAACGCCGCGCCGATCCACACGAATGGCGGCACGCGCCGCCGCGGGGCGTCTTCACCGCCGATGTAGTTCCGGCAATGCCGACAGAGGTCGGCGTCCTCGTGGACTGGCCTTTTGCAGAAGGGGCAGGGGACGGTTTCGCCAACTTCGGCGCCGTCCTCGTCGGCATCCTGATCCGATTCGTCAGGATCCTCGTCGACGTCATCGCGATCGTCGTCGTCCTCGTCGTCGCGATCGTGCTCGTCGAGTGCTTGTGCCAAACACGAGTCTCCGTCGGCCTTCATTTAGCCCCGGGTCATGACCCGGGGCCAAATGTGGGGTTCGTCGTCGGTTCCGCGCACGCACGAGCGAGACAGATCATCGCCACGCGGGAACCGCGATGTCCGTCATCATGAGCACGCCCGGCGGGGCTTTCAAGACGCGCGGGATCGCGTTGACCAGCGACGCCACCGTCGCGTGGTCCCCCGCGACGCCGCCGTTCACGCGGACTTCGATCGGCGGGTTGCCGGTGATCTTCACCGCGTCGTGCGGGTCCTGCGCGTCGAGGTACATCTTCAAGTCCATGTACACGCGCTGCACCTCGCCCACTTTGCCGACGACCTGCTGGTGGATGCCGCAGCACTGGCCCCGCTTCACGTCGAAGAATTTCGTCTTGATGTCGTAGGGCGCGATCATCGGCTCGAACAGTTCGTACGTTTCCGTGAACTTCCAGCCCATCGCGTGGCCGACCAGCGCGAGCGACTCGAGGAAGCCGGCGTGGCCCGCCTTGCCTTCCTTGAACAGCCGGCGCATCTCGTCGGGGTCCATGCCGGAGCCGATCTTCTTCTGCAGCGGCATGCGGCGGGTGGTCGCGTTGACGACGCGCTCGCAGTAGATGTGCTCGACCGTGCGCGACACGCCGGTCATGCAGACGGGGAGCACGTCCATCACGAAGCCGGGATTGACGCCCGTGCCGAGGACGCGCGCGTTGTGCTTCTTGCAGACCGCGTCGAGTTCCTTCGACAGCTCGGGAGCGCGGAAGCTGGGGACGAGCAGTTCCTCGCACGAGCTGACCGCGCTCACGCCGCGCTCGACCATCGGCATGATCTGCTTGATCGAGACGTCCGCCTTGGAGCCGGCGGTGTGGAGGACGACGTCGGGCTTGTGCTTCTCGTAGAGTTCGTCAAACGACTTGTAGACGCTCGCGCCCTTGAGCTTCGCGTCGCCGGTGATGTCGCCGACGGACTTGCCGACCTTCGCGGGATCGATGTCGATGCCGCCGACGACGTCGATCCAGTCCTTCTCCGCCGCGAGTTTGACGCTCTCGATGCCGATCGGACCCAACCCAAACTGCGCCACTTTCACCTTGGCCATGTGCGTGCTTTCTCCGGGAAAAACGAGTCGAAAAGGTATTTGTATCGGAGGAGGTAGGTGACGACAACCGGGCGAAGACCGCGGGCTCCCGCCCCGCGGCTACAACCTGTCGGACGCAGGACGTCCCGCGCACGAT
>JBAUGM010000376.1:0-13582 GCA_049679725.1 Tepidisphaeraceae bacterium | reverse complement strand
GCTCCGCCCGAGCCGGTCTTTGCGTGCGAATGCGAAAGACGGCTCGGACGGAGCCTCGCCCTCCCGCAAGAAGATGGCTGCCCCCTACCGCGCCTGTGGGAACTGCCGCCGCGTTGCTTCGCCGGATTCGGTGCCGATCCGCATGCAGACGATGCGCATCAGCGTCCACCCGCCCGATAGCTCCTGCCACTCGAATTGCCAGCTTGTCGGGAACGGTTGCCCGGTGAATCCCTGGTCGCTCAGCGCGTCGAGGTCGACAGTGATCATCGTGTCGTCCTGGCGGCTTTGGAGTGACGTGATGCGGATGTTCTTGATGCCGTAGCGCTCCGTCGCGGCCCTCGCGCCGTCGAGGATCGCGTCGCGGCTGGAGTAGATCGGCGCGTTCACGACCGACACGCTCGCCTTGGGATCGAGGAGCGAAGTCAGCTTCGGCCAGTCCTGGTTGTCGACGGCCGCCACGACTTGCCGCGAGCGCTTCTCGACGGTTTCGCGGTCCGTGTCGACGTATCGGCCGACGAGGAACAGCGCGACCGCCAGCAGCGCCACGCCAATCCCAGCCATGCGGATCTTCCCCTCGTTCCTGCGGTTGCCGTGGGCGAACAGGAAGATCCCCAGCGCCGCGACCGCCGCCGGGAGGTACCACGGCGGATCGAAAAGCAGCTCGGTCATCGGGAAACCTCAACTTTCTTCCGCCACACGTCCGATAACAGCCTACACGCACCCGTGTCGCATCGGCACAAGGGGCGACGAACGCTACGACCCTGCGCGCATGACCGCAAGCATCGACCCGTCCCACGATCACGTTCTCCCCGCCGGCGCCCCGCTGGTGAAGAACCTCGCCGCGCTCTGGGCGAGCGAGCCGAAACTCGCCCGCGAGATCGAGGCCTTGGTCGAGCCGCCGTACGCGATCGAACCGTCGCGATCCGGTCTGCCTACAACTGTCGTCGAATCCAGCGGCCGGGACATCTACCTGCACAGCCGGCACGAGCCGGAGGGCGAGGCCAAGCGACTCGTCGATCACATCGATTTCGACGAGCGCATCGCCTTCTTCGTCCACGGGTTTGGCCTCGGCTATCACGTCGAGGCGCTGTTCGACCGCGCCGGCGACGAGGCGATCATCTGCATCTGCGAGCCGGACCTGCGGATGATCCGCACGGCAATGGAATGCCGTGACCTGTCGCGCCTGATCGAGAGCCGGCGCGTGATTCTTCTCACGAAGTCGGACAAGTCCGAGATCTTCGTCCGCCTCCAGCCGCACATGGCCGTCCTCACGCTGGGCCTCGAGACGATCGAGCACGGCCCCAGCGTTCGCCTGCGCCCCGAGCACCACCGCCAGCTCCGCGAGTGGATGGACGAGTACATTGCGTACACGCGCACGAGCATCAATACCCTCGTGATCAACGGCCGGCGCACGGCCGAGAACATCGCGCGGAACATCGGCTGGTATGCGGCCACACCGTCGCTGGCGCGCCTGAAGGACAAGCACAAGGGCATGCCGGCGATCATCGTCTCGGCGGGGCCGTCGCTGCGGAAAAACAAGCACCTGATCAAGGACGCCAGCGGCAAGGCGATCATCGTCGCGGTGCAGACGACGCTCCAGCCGCTGCTGGAACTCGGCGTCGAGCCGCACTACGTGACTTCGCTCGATTACCACGACATCTGCACGCGCTTCTTCGAGAAGCTCCCGCCCACGCTGCGCACCGAGCTCGTCGCCGAACCCAAGGCGACGACGGCGATCTTCGGCATGAACCCCGGCCCGCTCTCGCTGCTCGGCAACGACTTCGCCGAGAGCCTGCTCCGCGAGATGAAGCTTGGCAAGCAGAAGCTCCCCAGCGGCGCGACCGTCGCCCACCTCGCGTACTACCTCGCCGAGCATCTCGGCTGCGATCCGATCATTTTCGTCGGCCAGGATCTCGGCTTCTCCGATGGCCTCTGCTACGCGCCCGGCACGAGCTACGACGAAGTGTGGCGGCCGGAGCTGAACCGCTTCCAGACGGTCGAGATGAAGCAGTGGGAGCAGGTTGTCCGCGATCGTCGGATCCTCCGCCGCATCCCCGATCACCAGGGCCGGGCGATGTACACGGAGGAGCGGTTGTTCACGTACCTCCAGCAGTTCGAGCGCGACTTCCTGCGCACGAAGACGCGCATCATCGACGCAACCGAAGGCGGGGCGCGCAAGCGCGGCGCGACATCGATGACGCTCGCCGCCGCGATCGAGTCCTTCTGCGACCGGCGGGAAAAGGAGCAGTGTCCCCCTTATTTGGACGATCATCCCGGCCTCCGCTGGGACCTGCTCCAGCAGTGCATCACGTCGCTCGAATCGCGGCACGACGAAGCCGCCGAGGTCGAGTCGATCAGCCGTGAGACGATCGGGCTGCTCGAAGAGGTGCGCGATTCCCTTGCCGACCAGGAACGCGTGAACCGCGTGATCTCGCAGATCGACACCCTCCGCGCGCGGATGAACGCGTTTGGCCAGACGTACGACCTGATCATGCAGCTCTCGCAGCTCACTGAGCTGGCCCGGTTCCACGCTGACCGCAAGATCTCCGCCTCGCGCATCGACGGGTTCGAGCGCCAGCGGCGGCAGGTGATCCGCGACATCGAGAACGTTCGCGGGGTGACCGATGCGGCGCGCGAGTTCCAACTGCTCATGCGGCAGGTCATCGTACACCTCTCCGAGCCGCTGCGCGAGCTGAAGCGGGGGGCAGCGTGATGGCCGAGCGCGTGACGGCGGTGCTGTCGATGATCCACGAGTCGCCGCTGCGCCACAGCGGCACGCGCCTGTTCCGCGGCGAGCCGGTCATCGCGTGGACGCTGAAGCGCCTCGCCCGCGCGCAGCAGATCTCCTCGATCGCGATCCTCTGCTGGGAAGACCAACTGCCCGCGATCGAGCCGATCGCCGGCGAGTACGGTGCGGACGTCCTGGCGAAGGGCCCGCGCGTGTCGATCCCCGCAATCGACGCGATCTCCGCTTCGCGCCGCTGGGCGGATGGCTGGCGCGGCGGATTGCTCGCCACGTGCGATTTCGACCTCGGCTTCCACGCGCCCTGGCATCGCGAGATCGCGCAGAAGCTGGAGGCCGACGCGATCCTCCTCGTCGATCCCGCGGCCGCGCTGATCGATGCCGTGCTCGTCGACGCACTTGTCGAGCATGCCGCGACGCGCGAATCGGTCGAGCTGTGCTTCTCGCAGGCGGCGCCGGGATTGTCGGCGACGCTGATCCGCAAGCCGATGCTCGAGCGGCTCGCCGTCGCGAAGGTTCACGCCGGCCGGCTCCTGCATTACCTGCCCGATCAGCCGATGCGTGACCCGATCGCGGGGGAGGGATGCGCGCCGGTGCCGACGCCCGTGGCGCGCACGACGTACGGCTTCAAGCTCGATTCCGACCGCCAACTACGCCGCACGAACACCGCGACGCTGCCGCTCAACGGCCAGCTCATTCACAGCGAGGCCGAGGAGCTCGTGCGCCGCATGGCGGGGGCCGAGCGGGTCGACGACCTACCGCGCGAGGTCGTCGTCGAGCTGAACACGGATCGCGCGAGCAGGCCGATCTATTGGCCCGGCCGACACCTCGACGTGACGCGCCTGCCCATGTCCGCGAAGCTCGCGAACCGGCTGTTCGCGGAGCTGGCCGCATCCGAAGACGTCCGCGTCACGCTCGGCGGCGTCGGTGATCCGCTGCTGGCGCCGGAACTGTTCGACATCATCACGGCTGCCGCCGACCTGGGCATTTCGTCGATCCACGTCGAAACCGATCTGCTCGCGGACGAGCGCGCGATCAAGCGGCTCGCCGCCGCGCCGATCGACGTCGTCTCGGTGCACATCCCCGCGTTCGGCGCGCAGACGTACACCGCCGTGATGGGCGTCGATGCGTACGTGCGCGTGCTCGACAACGTGCGGACATTCCTGCTCGAGCGCCAGCGCCTCGGCCGCGGGACGCCGCTTCTCGTGCCGACGTTCACGAAGTGCGCCGCGAACTTGTCGGAGATGGAGCAGTGGTACGACCAGTGGGTGCGAGCGGTGGGCACCGCGGTCATCACCGGGCCCGGTACTTGCGGCGGGGCGACGCCCGACATTTCCGTCGCCGACATGTCGCCCCCACGACGGCGCGCCTGTTCGCGCCTGTCGTCGCGCATGACCGTGCTCAGCGACGGCCGCGTCGTCTCGTGCGAGCAGGACGTGACCGGACAGCAAACGCTCGGCGAAGTCGGCCGGCAGCCGCTGACGCAGATTTGGCGCGAACGGTTCGGCGCGATGCGCCAGGAGCATGCCGGCGGCAACTGGATCAGCCTGCCCGTGTGCGCGAAGTGCACGGAATGGCATCGGCCTTAACTCCCTCTCACCGGTACTCCGGGGAGAGGGCTGGGGAGAGGGGGCAGAGCAGACGCATGCTCCGAAGCGCAAGGTAACGCGCTCCGCGGGCAGGCCCCTCTCCCTAACCCTCTCCCCGAGTACGAGGAGAGGGAACTGGAGCAGAACATGAAAACCCTCGGCGTCATCCTCGCCCGCGCGGGCAGCCTCGGCCTGGCGAACAAGCACATGCTGTCGCTCTTCGGGAAGCCCGTCATCGAGTACACGTTCGACCACGCGCGCGCGTCGCAACGTCTGACCGACATCGTCGTCTCCAGCGACTGCGTCCACGTTCGCAAGGCCGCTGCGAAGACTGGGTTGCTTACCATCGCGCGCCCGCCGGAACTCGCGACGGCCGATGCATCGGTGCAGGCCGCGATGCTCCACGCGATGCGCACCGTCGAAGCGAGCAAGGGCGTGACGTTCGACGCCCTCGTCGTCCTGTACGGCAACGTCCCGCTGCGCGGCGAGGGCGTCATCGACCGCGCGCTCGACGAGCTGCAATCCAGCGGATGCGACTCCGTCCGCACGTTCACGCCCGTCGGCAAGTGGCACCCCGCATGGATGTCGCGCTTGAACGACGGCGAGGTCGAAGCGCTCCACCCCGGCAGCATCCACCGCCGGCAGGACCTGGAGAAACTGTTCCTGCACGACGGCGCGGCCGTCGCCGTCACGCGCGCGTCGATGCTGCGCGGCGAGGCGTCGCCCGACGACCCGCACGCGTTCTTCGGCATCAATCGGCGCGGCATCGAAACGGTCATGGGGGAGACGATCGAGATCGACCACCTGCGCGACCTGTACTGGGCCGAGGCGACGCTGCGCGAGCGACAGACGGGGGAGACACGGAGTTCGACACGGAGGATCGCGTCGTGAAACCCATCCACATCCACCGCCGCAAGGTCGGCCCGGGCCGGCCGACGTTCGTCATCGCGGAGATCGGCGTGAACCACGACGGCTCGCTGTCGCGCGCGCTGGAACTCGTGCGCATCGCGAAGGACTGTGGCGCCGACGCGGTGAAGCTCCAGATCTTTTCGGCTTCGTCGCTCATGCACGCGTCGTCGAGCTTTGCGGGGTACCAGAAGCAGCGCTGCGCCGAGGCCGACCCGACCGAGATGCTGCGGAAATACGAGCTGCGCGACGACGCGCTGCGCGAGGTGGTGGGGGCGGTGCGGAACCTGGGCATGGTGCCGCTGGCGACGCCGTTCTCTCCGGTGGACGTCGAGACCGTCGAGTCGCTCGACCTGCCCGCGATCAAGATCGCATCGCCGGACATCGTCAACCGCGTCCTCCTGCGCCGCGCCGCGGACACCGGCCGGCCGATGTTGATCTCCGCCGGCGCCGCGACGATGGACGAAGTGTCCGAGGCCGTCGAGTGGCTCCGCGCGTGGGGGGCGAGCTTCGCGCTGCTCCACTGCGTCAGCAGCTATCCCACGCCGCCGGAGCAGGCGAACCTCGCATGGATCGCGGAGATGGCGAGTTGGTTCGACGTGCCGGTCGGGTATTCCGATCACACGACGGAAGTTCACAGCGGCGCCGTCGCGGCCGCGGCCGGCGCGTGCATCATCGAGAAGCACCTCACGTACGACCGTCACGCGTGCGGCCCCGATCACGCGGCCAGCGCGGATCCCGAGCAGTTCGCCCAGTACGTCGCGATGATCCGCAGCGCCGACGTCATGCGCGGCGCGGGCGGGAAGCGCGTGCTCGACATCGAGCGGGACGTCCGCAAGGTCAGCCGCCAGAGCCTCGTGCTCTCGCGGACGCTGGGCGCGGGCGAAGTCGTGAGCGAGGCCGATGTGACCGTGCAGCGCCCCGGCACCGGCATCCCGGCGGCGGAGATCGCGGTCGCCATCGGCAAGCGCGCCGCGCGGTCGCTGCCCGCGGGAACCATGCTCCAATGGGACATGCTCGCCGACGCGGCGTAGCTCCCTCGAAACGCGCCGGGCCGTCATCCTGAGGTACTCCGAAGGATCTGGCTGAGGATGGACGGCCTTCTCGTTCGCGGCTTAGATCCTTCGGGGTACCTCAGGATGACATGTCGCACACCATGACCGCGACCAAGCGAAGAGTCTGCTTCGTCACCGGCACCCGCGCCGAGTTCGGGTTGATGCGCCGGGCGCTGCGCGCAGTCCAGTCGCATCCGAACGTCCACCTCCAACTGATCGTCACCGGCATGCACCTCGACGCCCGGCACGGCCACACGATCGACGACATCCGCCGCGAGCGTTGGAGGATCGACGCGACCGTTCCCTGGCGCGCCGCCGCCAAGGATCCCGACGCCACCGCTGCCTCCACCGGCCTCGCGATCGCCGGCCTTGCCCGCGCATTCGCGAAGCTGAACCCCGATGTCGTCCTCGTCGTCGGCGACCGCGTCGAAGCCTTCGCCGCCGCCGCCGCCGCGCACGTGGGGCAGCGCGCCGTCGCGCATGTTCATGGCGGGGATAAGGCGCAGGGCCAGGTCGACGATGCGCTGCGCCATGCGATCACCAAGCTCGCCCACCTCCATTTCCCCGCGACGCGACGGAGCGCTGCGCGGATCAAGCGCCTCGGCGAGGTCCCGGCGAACATCCACGTCGTCGGCGCGCCCGGCCTCGATGGGATCGAGGGCGAGCCGCTGACGCTCGCCGAACTTCGCGCGATAGTGCCGGACCTCCGCCGGCACCTCTTCGCGCTGCTCGTCCTGCACCCGGACGATCCATCCGACCAGCTCGCGTTCGACCGCGCCACGATGCTCCTGCGCGCGTCCGAGCGGATCGGCTTCGAGCGGCTCGTCATCGTCGCGCCGAACAACGACCCCGGCGCCGCCGGCACCTTTCGCGCGTGGGATCGGGCGGCCAAGCGACCGAACGTCTCGCTGCACCGCGATTTGCCTCGCCGCGCGTTCCTTGCGCTGCTGCGCGACGCCGCCGTGCTCGCGGGCAACAGTTCGGCGGGCATCGTCGAGGCAGCGAGCTTCGGGACGCCGGTCGTCAACGTCGGCCCACGCCAGCTCGGGCGCGAGCGGAGCAAGAACGTGACCGATGTGCCGTGGACCGAAACGGCCATCCGCCGGGCGCTCGTGAAGGTCTGGAATCGCGGGCGACCGGTCCGGTTTACCGGTCGCAACGTGTACGGCGACGCGGGCGCCGGCGAGCGCATCGCCGCCATTCTCGGACGCGTCCCCCTGGACGGGGCGCTGCGCCGAAAGCTGATCGCGTACTGAAGGGGCGAGGGGCGAGAAGCGAGGGGCAAGGGGTGAGGGGCAAGGGGCAAGTAAGAACATTCGAACGCCTCTTCTCCTTCGCTTGCCCCTCGCCCCTCGCCCCTTTCCCCTCTCTCCCCCAGTTCAAGTACGCCACGCCGCATTCCGATAAGCACATGGGTTCTCCCGTAGACCCGCGAGACTCATTCGACCGGAGCGCTGGATGGCATCGTCGGCAACAGCAGTGGCAATCGATCCGAAGCAGTACGTGGCGGACGCGATCAAGAAGGTCACGGCCATCGCGACGCTCCCGGAAGTCACGAACAAGATCATCATCACCGTCGAGGACCCCAAGGCCTCGGCGAGCACGCTGCACAAGATCGTCTCCCACGATCCCGCGCTCGTCTCGCGCATCCTCAAGGTCGTCAACAGCGCGTTCTACGGATTGCCCGGGCAGATCGGCTCGATCGAACGCGCCATCGTCCTCCTCGGCCTCAACGCGGTGAAGAACATCGCCGTCGCCGCGAGCCTCGGGCAGATGTTTCGCGGCGCGCTCTGTGACGGCTTCACCGCCAAGGATCTCTGGACCCACTGCATGGCCGTCGCGATCACGTCGCGCGAGTTGGCCAAACAGATGAAGGCGCCGATCGCCGACGAGGCGTTCCTCGCCGGCATGATCCACGACCTGGGCCTCCTCGTGTCGCTTCAGGTGAATCCCGAACAGCTCCGCGCCGCTTGCGAAAAGGCGAAGGGTAGCGGCGGCGCGAACTTCTGCGAGATCGAGCGCGAGGTGATCGGCGTCGATCACCAGCAGCTCGGCGAAGCGCTCGCCGCCCACTGGAAGTTCCCGCGCTCGTGCCAGCTCGTCGCCGGCCACCACCACCAGCCGGCCTTGCTGTCGGACAACAACCGGCTGCTCGTCACGCTCGTCTACGTCGCCGACACGATCTGCTGCCAGGCCAACCGCGGGTTCAACCTGACGGCCCTGGAGCAGAAACTGGACGACGCCGACCTCGCGGGCGTCCAGCTCGACATGTCGCTCGTCGAGCGCACCCGCACCAACCTGCCGAACCTGCTCGATGGCGCGGCGTCGCTGATGAGCTGATCGCGAACGCCTTGCTCAGTGAAACGCCGTGGCCGACGAAGCGCGTTATGCGATGACGGGCGGGGGCGGGGCGATGCGAAGTCGATGCCCGCGTAGATCTCGCCCAGCGGCAAGGTGATCTCCAGCGAACGCAGGGGCGCCGCGGCGTCCAAACCATGTTGATTCGGCTATGCCTGTACGTCCCCCCCGACATCGCCAGAATCTCACCGTCGTGGAACTCGTGGCGCTCGACCGCCTTCTGTTCCATTTCGAGGTACTCGGCAATCGTGTGCCTGCGCTTCTCGGCGGGCAGGGTCATGCTCGCTATGATACCGCTCTCCGGCTGATCGAAACAACACTGCCACCCCATGCTCACCGCCGACCACTCCATCGTCCGCTATGACCACGGCGTCGCTATTCCCGACCGGCTGACGCGCGTCACCCACAAGCACTACCTCGACTACGCCGAGCGAATGCTGGCGGTGTATCGGAGCGGCGTCGGGCGCACGCGACGGGAACTGCACCGGGCGGTCGAGAGCATTCTCGCGGGCGAGCCCGATTGCGATCGCCGGCGCATCGGTTCCTTCTGCAAGCTGCTCGATGATGCCGGCGAGTTCGCGACCGATCGCCGCGGGGAGGCGGCGGCGCTGCGGCTGAAGGTGTTCGCGATCGCGGCGCCGCATCATCCGCTGGTGATCGAGCCGGATCAGATCTTCGAGCGCAGCGAGCGCGAGGTGAAGGGGAAGGTCGCCGCCGAACTCGGACGATCCTGGGACGAGGTCGATTCCGCGCTTTACGTCGACGTGCTGGATCGTCAGCCACTGGTAACGTTCGGCGAGATGGAGCCCGCGGGTTTGCTCTCGCGCTACAACCTGGCGCAGCTCCAGGCGTGCTTGTACAAGGCGCAGCGCATGGTCGTGGAAGCGTCGGCGGACTTCGCGGCGATCGTTCGCTCCGCCAAGCTGGCGCGCCTCCTGGTGGAGGCGCGTCGGGTTTCCCCGCGGCATTACCGCATCGAGCTGTCCGGTCCGGCGTCGGTGCTCCACGAGACGCGCCGGTACGGCATCGGCTTTGCGCGATTCGTCGCCGCGCTGACGGCCTGCCGCGGTTGGCGGATGCGCGCCCGCGTGATCACGCCCTGGGGCGCGGGGGTGGACGTGCGCATCGACAGCCAGGACGGTTACCGTTCCCACCTGCCGGCGCCGAGCGAGTTCGATTCGGAGGTCGAGCGGGCACTGGCCAAGCGGTGGGGCGAGTCGCGCCAGGGCTGGCGGCTCCTGCGCGATGCCGGCATCCTGCAAGCGGGGCAGGCGACGTTCGTCCCCGACTTCCTGCTGCGCCACGACGATGGCCGGGAGACGTTCCTGGAGATCGTCGGATTCTGGACGCCGGAGTACCTCGCCGCCAAGCGGAGGACGATCGCCAGCCTCGGGGCCGGGCGAATGCTGCTGGCCGTGCCGGAACGCACCGCCCGGCCGGATGCATCCCTGAAGGGGCTCATTCTCTACAAAACCCGGATCGATCCCGACGCCGTGGTGAAGGCGGCGGAACAGTCCTGACGCGGCCGTGCGATGCTCTGCGTCTCGTTCTGTAAAATTCTCTGCTGTAATAACTTATCGCAATGTGGAGCCGGGACGGGGCATTCGGTTAATTCGGCTGGAAGGCCGGCTTAATTGAAACGCCTGGGGTGACGGCGGCGACTCTTTTCGTGGGTGACGATCGCGGGGATGCGCGATCGGATGGGTTGGGCAGGGAAGGAGTCGCCAGTTGTTCAAGGCATTGCTCGCCGCGTCGCTCGCGATGCTCGTCTGCTGCGCCGCCGCCGCCTGGGCGGGGACGGTGGAGCCGATCGTCGCGCCCGCCGAGGTCGAAGCATCGCCGGTTCCTTTCGACGTTCGCCCACCCGGCCTGGCAGACTTCGAGCACGTCACGTTCTCGCCGGAGGAGTTCCGGCCCTATCGATCCGCCGACGTCCCCGTCGAGTTTGCCGACGTCACGTCGCCCGCTCAGACCGTCATCCCGCTCCCCGTCCCGCTCTACGCTGGTGCCGCGCTGCTCGTGATGTCGATCTTCGCCCGCCGCAAGTTTCTGCGCGCAAGCTGATCCGCTTCGTCGATTTCTCTTCCCCCCACGCCGGACGTATTGGCTACGGTGCGCCCGTGCTTACGATAATGGCTTGCGTGGATGATGCGACGGCACCCAACCTCTTCGACGGAGCTCAGAGCAGACCCTTCGAGGAACCTCAGGGCAGGCTCTTCGACCATCACGTCGCGTTCGACCCCGCCGCCGATTCAGAGTCATTCTTGAAGCAGGTCCCCGCGAAGTGGGCCGTCTACCTGATGTCCGATGCCGACGACCGCCCGGTGCAACTACTGTGCGTGAAGAACCTGCGCTACAGCCTCAAGCGCCGGCTCGGCGGCGGTGATGGGGAAGAGAGCGCTGGACTCAGCAAGCGCGTCGACTACCGCAACCTCATCCGCCACGTCCGCCTGCGCCGCGTCGACAGCGCGTTTGAGGCCGACCTCGTCTACCTCGAAGCCGCGCGCGACACCTTCCCGCAAACCTACCGCGGCATGACCGGCTTTCGGCCCGCATGGTTCGTGCACGTCAACCCGCACACGACCTACCCGCGCTACACGAAGACGATCGACCCCTCCGGCCACACCGGCGTCTACCTCGGCCCACTCGAGGACAAGCACGCCGCCCACAGGCTGATCCACCTCGTCGAGAGCCTCTTCGACCTGTGCCGCGACTACTCGATCCTCACCCAATCCCCCCATGCCGGCCCGTGCGCATGGAAGCAGATGGGCAAGTGCGTCGGCCCCTGCGACGGCACGATCTCGCTCGACGCCTACCGCGAACTCGTCGCCCACAGCGCCGCCGTGCTAAGCGACCCGCACGACCACGTCCGCGAACAAACCCGCCGCATGCAGCAGGCGGCCGCAGAGCTTCGCTTCGAGACGGCGGAGCGGATCAAGTTGTTCATCGAGCAGCTCTCTCAGCTCGGCAAAGGCGCGTTCCGCCACGTTCGGCCGCTGAAGGACTTTACCTGGCTGTCCCTCCAGCGCGGCCCGCGCGAGGGAACGGCCAAAGTCTTCCTCATCACCCCCGGCCGTGTCGAAGAACTCGCCGGCCTGATCGCCGAGCCGACAAAGTCGTCCGACCTCCTTCGCCTGCTCCTCGAAACCACCGCGTCCCGCCCGCCGCTGATCGATCAGAGCGGGTTCGAAGTGATGGGCGTCGTCTCGCACCAGCTGTTTCAGGCCAAAGCCGTCCACGGCGTCTTCCTGCCGCTCTCCGACGTCGATGAGAAGTCGATCGCGAAAGCGTTCCGCGACTTGCAGAAACAGAAGGTGCAGGAGCCGATGGACGCCGAAGGGGTCGTGAAGGAGCTACAAGCGATGTGACCGATCGTGTTAGAATGAGTCCATGCGTGCAAACCGCAAGCGATGGCTTTGGTGGGCGCCGTCTGCGGTTCTCGCGAGTGTCGCGGCGCTCATCCCCCCGGCGTACTTCGATTCTCCGGATGCGACCTATTTCGGCTTGGGAACGGAGATCATTCGTTTCTGGCTTGTCGTTGCCGCGTTTGTCTTCGTCGTGGGTAGTCTGGCGCTTCGCGGGCTAATCCGTGTCGCGCACTTTTAGCTTGTGCGGCGTGCCCATCCGAGTCCACCTTCACTCCGCAAAGTTCTCTTCAGTTCGACCCAGCTTCGGTGCCGATAACTAGGTGTGTCGAAGGAGCGACGCACCGATGCCTGACTGCGTTGAACATTGCCCGTTTTTGAACCGTTCGGACTCGCGCTGCTCGGAGAACTTTAACATCGATCACCTGCAGCACGCGTTCAAGTTCTGCTTCGGCCGATACAAGGCGTGTACGACGTATGTCGAACTGCTCGTCGAGCGGCGCATCCGCCGGGGAGACGCGGCGGAGCGACTGTCGTCCGCGTCCGACGACGTAAGTCATGGCCACGACCGGCTCATCCAAATCACGCTCCCCGCTCGATACGCGCAGCCGGTTGCCGGCGATGCGCGAGTTCCTGTTGCATCTGGCGTCTGAGCGCGGGCTGGCCGACAACACGCTGCTCGCCTACCGCCGCGACCTCGAGGACATCCAGGAATCGTTCGAGAAGCGCGGCCTGTCACTCACGATCGCCAACGCCGACGCCTTTCGCGATTACCTCCAGAATCAGCGCCGCCGCGGGCGATCGACCCGTACCGTCGCGCGGCGACTCGCCGCCATCCGCGCGTTCCTTCGTTTCCTCGAGACGAAGAAGACGGACGTCGTCGGCATCCTCCAGCAACTCGAGCGGCCCAAGCCCGAGCAATCGCTGCCGAAGATCCTCAGCCGCACGCAGGTCAACCAGCTCATCGCGGCGCCCAAGCCGAAATCGATGCTCTTCGCGCGCGACGTCGCGATCCTCGAACTGCTCTACGCCAGCGGCCTGCGCGCAACGGAATTGTGCGAGCTGAAGACGCGCGACGTGAACCTCCAGGTTGGCTGCGTGCGCGTGCTGGGCAAAGGGCACAAGGAGCGGATCGTGCCGCTCGGACAGGCCGCGTCCGAGGCGATCACGCGCTACATGCTCGATTGCCGCCCGAAACTGGAGAGGCGGCCGAGCGAGTTGCTCTTCCTCTCGCGCACCGGCAAGCCGATGGAGCGCATCGGCCTGTGGATGCTCGTCGAAAAGTACGGCCGATCGAGCGGGCTGCTCAAACACGTCTCGCCGCACACCCTCCGCCACTGCTTCGCCAGCCACCTCCTCGGCGGCGGCGCGGACCTGCGCATCGTGCAGGAACTGCTCGGCCATAGCGACATCGCGACGACGCAGATCTATACGCACGTTGATCAGGACCGGCTGAAGGCCATCCACAAGAAGCACCATCCGCGGGCGTGAGAGCGTCTCGACCGCGCACGTCATCCTCGCGCAGGTCATCCTGAGGGGAGTTCTACGACCCGAAGGATCTCGGGC
>JBAUGM010000375.1:0-7528 GCA_049679725.1 Tepidisphaeraceae bacterium | reverse complement strand
GCGCCGATCCAGCGGCTGCGCGAGCTGCGCTTCTTCGGCGACGGGACGAACAGCGTCCCCAGCGGTTCGCCCGCGAGCAGTCGCGGGAGCACGTTCTCCGTGCGCCCGTTCGCGACGATCAGCGCCTCGCCCGCGTCGGTCACGGTCTTGGCCGCCTCGAACTTCGAGTTCATCCCGCCCTTGCCCAGCGCCGACTTTTCCGTGCGCACGAGCTCGCGCGCCCGCTCGACGTTCTCGACGAGCGAGACCGTCTCTCCGCTGGCGTCGAGCACGCCGTTGACGCTCGTCAGCAGCACGAGCAGGTCGGCGCGCAGCGCGCTGGCGACAAGCGAGGCGAGGATGTCGTTGTCGCCGAAGGTGATCTTGACGATCTCGTCCGTGCTGATCGTGTCGTTCTCGTTGACGATGGGGATCGCGCCCAGCTCGTGGGCGGCGTGGATCGTGTTGCGCACGTTGAGGAAGCGCGTGCGATCGTCGATGTCCTCGCGCGTGAGCAGGATCTGCGCGACGGGAAGCTTGAACGGCTCGAACGCGTCCGCCCAGACGTCCATCAGCCGCCGCTGCCCCACTGCGGCGACGGCCTGGAGCTTGCCGAGATCGGACGGGCGTTTGGCGAGGTTCAGCTCGCGCAGCCCCGCGCCAACCGCGCCGGAGCTGACGATCGTCACGCCGATCTTCCGCTGCCGCAGCTCCGCCACCTGCCGCGCGACCTCCCCAACGTAGCCGGCGTCGAGCCGGCCGTCCTTGTCGCTGAGCAGCTGCGTGCCGAGCTTGATCACCACGGTCTTGACCGTGGCCAAGTGTTGTTTTCGGGTGGCATCCATCGGAAGGTGGCGTAGTGTATCCACGGCCAGAGAAATGGGAATTGTGAGGTGTTCGCTATGATCTGAACGATCACCATGGGGGAACCCAATCTTACCGCAGTGAATCCCATGACAGATATGGCCGGATAAGGCATTGGTGGTTCGGCGAATCTGCGGGCGATATGATTCCTGGTGACGCGGGCCACGCGAAGGCGAGGTGAACGATGACCATCACAATTAAGCCAGAAGTCGAGGCACGCTTGCAAGAGGCGGCCAAGCGTCAGGGTGTAGAACCCTCCGAGTACGCCAACAAGCTGCTTGAGGAGGCGCTGCCACATCCAGATCAGGCCACGCTTGACTTGCTTGCAAGGTTGTCGACCGAAGACCCAACGGACGATCCGGAAGAAATAGCGCGGCGGGAGGCCGAGTTTGAGGAATTCAAAGCTGGGATGAACCGCAATCGGCTGGAGTCGGATGGACCCAACGCCAGGATCCCATATCCATGATGACTTGGACACATTCAACCAAGCAGTCCCCCGTCGCTATGTGCCGATCACGACGGATGCCATGAACCTTGCCGCCGACTTGTGGGCTGACGCGCGACGTCGTGGGACTCCCACCGCCGCTCGCGATGCGATCGACATCGACGTCATTCTCGCCGCGCAAGCGCTCTCGCTCGGATTGCGGCCCATCAACTTCGTCGTCGCTACGACAAACATGACACACTTGGCGCAGTTCGTCCCCGCGGAGCTGTGGTCCAACATCTGATCGAGGATTCCACGGAGGCGTTTCGTGATCAAAATCGCCATGATCGGCGCCGGCAGCGTCGTGTTTTCCAAGAATCTGACCGGGGACATCCTCTCCTTCCCGGAGTTTCACGACGCGACGATCTCCTACATGGATATCGACCGCGACCGGCTTGAGGTCGGCGCGAACCTGTGCCGCAAGGTCGCCAGGACGCTCGGGGCGAACCCCAGGATCGAGGCGACGCAGGACCGGCGCGAGGCCCTGCGCGGGGCGGACTTCGTCATCAACATGGTGCAGATCGGCGGGTTCGATTCGACGCTCGTCGATTTCGAGATCCCCCGCAGGTACGGTCTCAACTTCACGATCGCCGACACGACCGGGCCGGGCGGGCTCTTCCGCGCGCTGCGGACGTTTCCGATGCTCACGGGGCTCTGCCGCGACATGATGGAGCTGTGCCCCAAGGGTTGGCTGCTCAACTACTCCAACCCGATGAGCATGAACATGCAGACGATCACGCGCACCAGCGACGTGCGCGCCGTCGGGTTGTGCCACAGCGTGCAGGGCACCTTCGACGTGCTGATGCGCTACCTCGGCGAAGACCCGTCGACCGTCGCGTTCACCTGCGCCGGCATCAACCACATGGCCTTCTACACGAAGATCGAGAAGGACGGTGTGGATCTGTACCCGCGCCTGTTCGAGATGCTCGACCACCCCGAGGTCTACAACAGCAACAAGGTGCGCTTCGAGCTGATGCGCCGGCTCGGCCACTTCGTGACTGAAAGCTCCGAGCACAACGCCGAGTACAACCCCTACTTCATCCCGCACGGCAGGGAGTGCGTCGATCGCTACGGCGTTCCGATCGACGAGTACCTGCGCCGCTGCGATGGGATCGTCGACGAGTTCGAACGGATGCGCACGTTCTGCACGTCCGATGAGCCGCTGAAGGTCCACCGCAGCCACGAGTACGGCAGCACGATCATCCACTCGATCAGCACGGGCGCGCCCAGCGTCGTGTACGGCAACATGCCCAACCGCGGCGCGATCGCGAACCTGCCCGACGACGCGATCGCCGAGGCCCCCACGCTCGTGGATCGATCCGGCTGTCAGTTCACCACCGTCGGCAAGCTCCCGCCGCAACTGATCGCGTACATGAGCCCGCACGTCGCGCAGCACGAGCTGTTCATCCGCGCCGCGACGGAGGGCCGGCGCGATCACGTCTACCAGGCCGCCATGTTCGACCCGCTCACCGCGGCGACGCTGCCGCTGGACCGGATCGTCGAGCTCTGCGATGAGATGATCGCCGCCCATGGCAACCTCCTGCCGAACCTCGACGCCAAGCGCACGCTGGTCCCCACGAGCGGAAAGGCCTTCAGCGCAGTCGATCCGAAGCTCCTGCGCAAGAGCTGGGATGATGCGCACCGCTCGGCGGCGCCGGCGGCGAAGTTGTACTGATCTGACGCCCATGCCCGATACTCCGCCACATCTTCGGTGAACGTCGAGAACCGCATTCCACGTCATCCCGATGGGAGCCTTGGCGACCAGAGGGATCTCGGGTTCGAGACTCGCTTGGGGAGCCCGAGATCCTTCGGCTCGTAGAACTCGCCTCAGGATGACGTGACGGCCCGTGCATATGGCACCTCTTGCGCCGCTTATCAGCCCGACACGTCCTTCGCCTGTTGACGAACGGATTGCCAGTTAAGCCGATGCGCCCACCCGTGATATAGTCCCAACCGATGCGGACCCTTCGCTACCTGCCGCTGGTCGCCCTCGCCGGGGTGGATGGCTTCGTGATGTTCGTGCCCTACCTCCTGCTCGTCGGCGCCGCAGCCGTGGTCATCGGCCGGGTCAGATCCCAGCCGTTGCAGCCCGTCGCCGTAGTCGCTTCGGAGTACCTCAGATGACGTCTCGCGCCGTTCACGTCGATGGCTAGTTCGCGTACCGCACCTCCCCCATCCGCGCGTCCTCCGGCATCGGCACCCTGCTCAGATCCTCGCCCTGCTGCAACCGCCAATCTTTCAGCTTCTGCCGCAAGTCTTCCA
The DNA here is from genome assembly GCA_049679725.1 of Tepidisphaeraceae bacterium. Lineage (GTDB taxonomy): Bacteria > Planctomycetota > Phycisphaerae > Tepidisphaerales > Tepidisphaeraceae > DASYWJ01. Next base: position 3,939 of record JBAUGM010000375.1, on the reverse strand, counting down.
GCGCCGTCGCGTGCGCGGGATCGTTCGCCAGGTTCTTCAGCTCATACGGGTCGGCTTCGACATCGTACAGCTCCTCCGCCGGGCGGTTGCGGTAACCATCGATCGCCCGCTGCGCGCGTTCGTCCCCACCCGCGGCCAGCTTCTCCCACGACCGCCAGTAGAAGAGCCCGTCCTCGCCGCCGGCGTCGGTGATGTGGGTCTTGAACACCGTCTCAGGCTTGAGGTTGAGGATGTACTTGTACGTCGCGGTGCGGACCGCGCGCATGGGCGAGCGGTTCATCGCGCGGTCGCCGGTGTTGATGGCGAACGTCGCCTCGCGGTGCGATTCCGATTCGCCGCGCAGCACTTGCAGAAAGCTCTTCGCGTCGAGGTCCTTCGGCGACGCGCCGGCGCCCCCGGCGGCCTCGAGCATCGTCGGCAGCAGGTCGATCAGGCTGACCAGCGCCACGCTCGCGCTGCCCGGTTTCACCTTCCCCGGCCACCGCACGATCAGCGGCGCGCGGATCCCCGCATCGTACAGCGTCCACTTCGACATCGGCCACTGCGCCCCCTGGTCGGCCGTGAACATCAGCAGCGTGTTGTCCGCGAAGCCGTGCTTCTCCACCGACGCCATCACCTCGCCGAGCTGCGCGTCCATGTGCGTCACCTCGGTGTAGTACTTCGCCCGCATCGTGCGGGTCTCGGGCGTGTCAACGAGGTACGGCGGGACGTTGATCTTCGCCGGGGCGTACCCGTCGTTGTCCATCCAGAACACGTGCGGCGAATGCGACGCCACGAGCAAACACAGCGGCTTCTCCCTGTCGTGTTCCGCGAGCAGCTTGTCGATGACGGTCGTGTCCAGCTCCGTCCACAACACGTGCTTCTTCCCCGCCGGCATGTCGTTCGAGCCCTTCAGATACTCGAACGCAAACTGCTCGCGCGGCCCGATGTGCGTCTTCCCCGCCAGCACGACGCGGTACCCCAGCTCGTGAAAATAGTCCGGCAGCGTCCGCAGCCCCTCCTTGATCAGCGAATGGTTCGGATGCGCGCCGTTCCGGTACGGGAACAACCCGGTCAGGATCGCCGACCGCGACGGCGTACACGTCGGCGACGCCGCGATCGCGCGGTCGAAGCGCATTCCCTCGCGCGCCAGCCGCGACTGGTTCGGCGTCCGCACGTCGGTTGCGCCGTACACCTCCGAATCGTGCCACGAATAGTCGTCGGCGATGAACAGGACGATGTCAGGCCGATCCGCCCGCGCCGTCGCGCCGACGGCGACCGAAGCACAGCCGTCCAGCGCGAGTGTCAAGGTCGCGAGAATGATGAGAAGGGTTCGCATGGTGTGGATTGTCCACGGCTCACACGCCCGACTGGCGCAGCAGGGGGTTGAAGCCTGCCTGCGCGAAGTGCTGATCGGTCGTCAGCGCATCGGTCAGGCCCTGATCGCCCATGACGATGAAGGAGATGCAGTCGGTCATGCCCCAACGCTTGTCCGGACGGTCACGGTAAAGCTGCGCCGCTCGCTGAAGCAGCAGCGTGTCTACGGGGACGACGCGCATCTGGGTCGTTCGATATGCCTGCTCGATGAACGCTGCGGCGCCGGCACGGTTGATGGCACTGAGTGCATTCCCGACTTCAACCAGCACTGCCTCAGTCGTCCAAAGCTCCGCCGCAGCGTCAAGGCTGAGCGCATGCGCGCGGGCCTGGTCATGCAAGGCGTCAGCCTGATTGAAGAGAGCTTGGACGAACGCGGTATCGATGAAGAGCCTTCGGCCGTTCATTCTTTGCCGTTCTCCGGCTGATTCCGCTTGGGCGTCCCGTAAAGGTAGTGATCGTGCTCAAGCGACCAGTCGGCAGGCATCGTGACCGACCCGACGTGTGGCTTTAGGACGTCCCACAAGCCTTGACCCTTTGCTGGCGCTTGGGGCTCGGGTGGCATCTCCACATGTAAGACGAGCGGGCGGTTGCGCGGCAAATCCACGGGCTCGTCCGGAACGAACACCTTGCCGTCGAAATGACCTTTGATCGCGACCATACGGCCTCTCCGTCACACGTACTATACCAGAGGCGCGCTACGGCTGCGTCGTCGGCGTCGTGGATCTGGAAATGCGGAAGATCCCCGACACCGGTTCGTCGCTGGAGAAGAGAATCGTGCCGTCCGGCGCCTCAACGCAGTCGATCGGGCGCGCCCAGCGGCGATCGGTCACGCAGTCGACGATCGTGTGCGAGCCGTACGGTTTGCCCGTCAGCTTGTCGAAGAACACGCGCTCCACGCACGACCCCACCGGCTTCAGCGAGTTCCAGCTCCCGCGCGAGGCGACGAAGATGTCGCCCTTGTGGTCGGCGCCGAAGTGGTCGGACTCGATGAACGTGAACCCCAGGCACGCCCAGTGCGCGTGCAGGTTCCACGCCGGCGGGATCGTCTTGTTCGCCAGCTCGATCAGGTCCGGCCGCTTGATGAACTCGGGGCGCGGCACGCGGTTGCCGACGAGGTAGGGGTGGCCGTAGAAGCCGCCCTCGACGTAGTGGTTCAGCTCCTCCGGCGGGTTTAAGTCGGTGATCGGCTGATCCTGCGCCGCCTGGTCACCGTACTCCTTGCCGAAGTGGTCGGTGCCGTTGTCGAACCCCCAGATCTCCGTCGTGCCCGGGCGGAAGCGCAGCTTCTCGTTGTTGCGCACCCCCCCGGCGAAGACGCGCTTGTTCTTCCCGTCCATGTCGAAGACGTAGATCTTCTTCGTGTCCGACTCGAGCTCCTCGGTCATGTTCTGCGGATCGGAGGCCGAGACGTAAATCTCCTTGCCCGTCACGAGCACGGCGTTGTACGGATGACCTCCCGGCTTGGGCAGCGTGCCCGGCGGGAGAACCTCGACGACTTCGTTCGCGATCCCATCGCCCTCCGGATCGTTCGCGCGATACAGCGACCCCTCCGCCGGCACCTGGTAGTAGAGCCAGCCGTCGTAGAAGTGCATGCCCTGCGCGGTCTTCTTGTCCTTCACGAAGGTGGTGACGGTCTGGTAGACGCCCTCGGCGTCGGGGTCGCGGAACGCGAGGATGGAGCCATCGCGGCGCTGGGAGAGATAGAGCGTCTTGCCGTCGCCGGAAAACTGCATGAAGCGCGCGTCGCGGATTCCCTTCACCTTCTCGGGGATGGCGCGGGTGACGCGGTAGCCCGGCCGAACCTTCATGTTCGGCACGCCGGGGCCGAGGTCGGATTTGAGGCCATCGGGGAGCTGGGCGCGAGAGACGGACGGGATGAGCAGCAGGGAAGCGATGAGGGCGAACGTGACGCGGGTGGTGGGGTTCATGGTGGGAAAGCTATCACAGTGACCCCCTGATGTCACCTTTTCCTAAATGTACGAACGTATGTAGCGCTGGCGTATTTCCCCGCGATGCGCCCATTCCGACGCGACGTTTGTCCTGCTCGCTTAGAGCCGCTTGGTCATCTTGAAATGCGGCCCCGCCGTCTCGATGACGAACTCGTCTGATGCGACGACCCACCCCTGCCGTTCGTAGAATCCCACGGCGGGCGAGCGCGCGTTGCACCACAGGAGCGCAACCTCATCGTCGCTCGCGCGGGCGAGGCGTTGGAGTTCCTCCAGCATCGCCCGACCGACGCCGGCGCGCTGGAGGCGCGGGGTGACGGCCATGCCGCGCACCTGCCACGCCTTCTGGCCATCCCACGCGCTCTTGATCATCGTGGCGCAGCCGACGATCTCATCGTGTTGCGTCGCGACGACGTGGATCGTGCCCGGCGCATCGTCGCCGGGGAAGATGGCCGTCTCGCGCCCCAGGCCGGCGCGGAGGACCACGTGGCGCAGGTCGATCACCTCGCTCGGCTCGGCCCGTCGCACGTCGATCATGCCCGATGGTGTACCATGTCGAGCCGGCCATCGGAACGAGAAGGAGGCGGTCATGTTCGTGCGCATCTCAAGGCGATCGCCGGTCGGGAGGGCGAGGCTC
>JBAUGM010000374.1:0-3649 GCA_049679725.1 Tepidisphaeraceae bacterium | reverse complement strand
TACGTGGGAGAGGGAGAACACTATGAGGTGCCCGTGCGTTTCCACTTTTTAGCGCTGTTCATACTGCTACTGCTCGACGTTGCACTTGCAACCGCCGAACTTCTCCCCGCCTTCCCCGGCGCTGAAGGCTTCGGCGCCGGCGCATCGGGGGGCCGAGGCAAAGCGGTTTACGAAGTGACCAACCTCAACGATGCCGGTTTCGGCTCGCTGCGGGATGCGCTCAGCCAGGGCGATCGCACCGTCGTCTTCCGCGTGTCCGGCACGATCGACCTTCAGTCGCAGCTTCGACTGAACAAGCCCAACGTCACGATCGCCGGCCAGACCGCGCCGGGCGATGGGATCTGCCTGCGCGGACGCGAGTTGTTCATCGCCGACACCAACAACGTCATCGTGCGCTTCCTGCGCCTTCGGCCCGGCGATGAACAGAAGGCCGAACACGATGCGCTGAGCATCCGCAACTGCCGGAATGTCATCGTCGATCACTGCTCGCTGAGCTGGTCCACCGACTCGCTCAACGACGTCACGCACACGAGCGGCAACGTGACCGTGCAGTGGTGCATCCTGTCCGAACCGCTGAACAGCTCCGTCCACGTCAAGGGCGCACACGGCTACGCGACGGGTTGGGATGGCCGCATCATTGATGGCAAAGGCGGCGGCGGGTCGTACCACCACAACCTGATCGCCCACGCGAACAGCCGCGCCCCGCGCATCGGGTACTACAAGCAGGGCCGCGGGCTGATCGATTGCCGCAACAACGTCATCTACAACTGCGGCTCCTCGTACGGCGGCGAGACGGACGACTTCAACTACGTCGGGAACTACTACCGGCTCGGCCCATCGAAGCTGAACGAGGATGGTGTCATTTTCGACGTCTGGGCGGACGACGCGCGGATGTACGTTGCGGGGAACGTGGTGGAAGGGTTCGCGGACATCTCGAGCGACAACGCGAAAGGCGTGCGATTCAAGAAGGGCGATGCCGCGACAGGGCTCGTCTCACGGCCGTTCGACGTGGCGCCGGTGAAGCGCGACAGCGCGGAGGAAGCGTTCGCGCGCGTGCTGAAGGAGGGCGGCGCAATCCTCCCGAAGCGCGACGCGGTAGACGCGCGGATCATCGGCGATGTGGAGAACCGCACGGGGAAAGTGATCAACTCGCAGGCGGATGTGGGCGGGTGGCCGGAGTTGAAGTCGGCCGAAGCGCCGGCGGACGTGGATCATGACGGGATGGCGGATGAGTGGGAGCGCAAGAACGGGCTGAATCCCAACGACGCGAGCGACGGGGCGAAGGCGAAAGAGGCGGGGGGGTATACGAATCTCGAGGACTACCTGAACGAGGTCGTCGAAACGCGCCCACGACCGGATTAGCGCAAGCACGTCATCCTGAAGGGAGCGGTAGCGACCTGAAGGATCTCGGGTTCACGAGCACCTCTCGAAGATCGAGATCCCTCGGTCGCTTAAGCTCCCTCGGGATGACGTGTCGAGCGATCCGGCGCTTGAGAGGGAGTGACGGCGTCACACTGCCGGGCGTGGGCTGACTGCCGCGGCGGTTTTCACCGCGTTGTCGCCCACTGGACTCGGCGCAACGGGCGCGATGGGAAAGCCCGTTGCGGGGGCGGGCGTGGCGTTGTGTACGCTGCCGTCATCAGCGGCGTCGCGGGTCATCGTGCGCAGGGCGTGGAAGAACGCGAAGATGTCCTTCACCCCGCCGATGCCGAACCAAACAAGCGTCCCCAGCGCGATAAGGAACGGGAAGCCGACGCCGGCGACGAGCCAGTACTTCGACCACCACGTCACCGGCCAGTGGTGGAACACGAGGTTCCAGACGGAGACGACGATGTTCACGACGAGCAGGAACATCGCCCACCAGAAGATGCCGCCGGAGACAAGCTTGTCGGTGAAGGTGAAGTTGGAGTCGAACTGGAGGATGTTCTTGAGCCGGAAGCGCTCGCGAAGCGGGACCGCCGCGACGACGGGTTCGCCGGGCGGCGCGTACTGGCCGCGGTGGAGCATGCGGTCGAGGTCGAACTGCTCGCGCGGCGTCAGCAGTGAGACGGTCACGTAAATCGTCACCGCCAGCCCCGCGGCCACCACCGCGACTTCCATCCCGTTCAGCCAGAACTGCGGCGGGAGTGACAGTGCCGGGAATGACTCGCCAACCCATCGCCAGACGGCGCGGTTCGCCAGCAGGATGCCGACGAGCGAAACGGTGGACCCCGTGAGCGTCGCTGCCCACGCGGCGCCGGTCGTGCCCCGGCGCCAGTACAGCCCGCCGATGATCGCCGCCCCCGCGCCGCCCGTGAACACGCCCGCCGTCACAGCCCACCACAGCGCGATGTACTGCGTCTGCTGGAACAGCAGGCTGAAGAAAAACGCGAACACGGCCACGCCCGTCACCGCCAGCCGCAGCGCCCAGATGTGCTGCCTCGGCGTCATCGGCGTCTTGCGCAGCGGGACGAGCACGTCCTGGATCAGGATGCTGCCCCACGAGTGCATGTGCCCCGAGTCGCCCGCGAGCAATCCCATGATCATCATCGCGCAGAACAGCCCCTTCACCCCGACGGGCAACAGGTGGGCGAGCGTGATGGGCACGGTCATCTGTTTCTGGATGTACGGGTCGGGGATCTGCTCGATCTGCACGTTGATGTGCGTCGCGGACTGCGCGAAATCGGGGTGGCGCAGGAATGTGACCGCGCACACCCCGAGCATCAGGATCATCAGCAGCCGGGCGTAGGTGCGCCAGTGGCCGAGCACGTGGCCCATGCGCGACTCGTGCGGCGTGCGCGCGGCGGAGTTGAAACCCTGCTTGTTCTGCAGCGCCATCGTCGTGTACACCGTGATCACCAGCGCCATCAGCACGTACCAGACGTTGAAGTCCTCCACCTGGCCCGCGTCGAACGGGTCGATCATCGAATAGCCCGGCGGGTTCGACGGCGGCGACATCACCTCCACGATCTGCGTCCAGCTCACGATCGAGAAGATCGCCACCACGATCACGATGTAGATCAGGTGCGACAGCAACCCCTCGATGCAGTCGGTCACCATCAGCGTCACCTGTCCGCCGAGCGTGATCATGAAGACCGTGCACGCGAGGTACCCGGCCATGATGAGGGCGAACGTCGGCATGGCGACGGGGCCGAGCTGTACATGGTGCGGCAATCCCAGGAAGTAGATGAAGAACCGCGCGCTGACGGCGGGGAAGATGCCGTAGTTCAGGATGCCGGAGAGGAACGCGAGCGCGCCCATGAACAGCCGGAATCGCCGGCTGTAGCGCATCTCGAAGAACTGCGCCAGCGTCATCGCGCGCGTCTCGCGGAAGCGGTAGATGACGAAGCCGGTGATGCCGATCAGCAGCAGGGCGGGGACGGAGATCTTCTCCCAGAAGTTGAGCACGAAGCCGGAGACGAGGATGACCTCGAACTTCGACATCGTGTTGGCGAGCCCGGAATCGGCCTCCCCGCGCGCGTTGGCGAGGAGGTATCGCCCGGCGCAGCGCCCCGCGGAGAGGAAGTCGGCGACGCTCTTGACGAACCGCCGCGTGTAGATGGCGACCGCCAGGACGAACCCGATGGGGAGGATGACGAGGAGCCAGTCGATCCACTGCATGCGAGGTCGCTTTTCGTGGCTTGGGCGTCTCGCCCGAGCTTTCCAGCAA
>JBAUGM010000373.1:0-11935 GCA_049679725.1 Tepidisphaeraceae bacterium | reverse complement strand
TCTCGGGTGAGAGATCTGCGGCGGGCGAGTCGGTCGTCTGCAATGTCAAACCCGCGGGCGGGATCTGCCGCTGTTTCTCACGCGGCTTCACTCTGAGGTTGTACAGCCCGCCCTTCCGGGCCGTCGCGTTGGCGCGGATCACGTCGGCGATCGTCATCCTGCTGAGCGTCGCGAAGAACGCGTCCTCGGCCTGGATCACCAGGTGACGAAGAACGCAGCCGGGCTCGAGCACGCAGGCGTGGGGGTCGTGCACGCAGTTGAGCACACCGTTGCGGCCCTCGATCTCGGCGACGACGGTGCCGACGTTGATGGCGGCGGGATCTTTGACCAGGCGGACGCCGCCTCCGCGTCCGCCGCGCGAGGCGACGTAGCCGAGGCGGGACAGAAGCTGCACGACCTTGAACAGGTGATCGCGCGAGATGCGGTAGTCGGTGGCCATCCGCTCGACGGACGTCTGCTCGCCGACTTGAGCGAGGTAGAGGAGCACGCGGAGGGCGTAGTCGGTCTGAAGACGGAGGTTCACACTTTGAAGGTACTGCGAATGCCATGATCGTCAAACAAAGATCTGACAACAGCCGGCCTGGCGAGACAATGAATCAACATTAAACATCGCTGAATGTGCGACTTACGTCCGGTGCTGAAGATCTCGATCGGGGGCCGGGGATTCCACGGGTTTTTTCGTGATCCGGGCTTCATCGATCGCGGGCGATTCGGTATCATCGCCGCCGCGAAAAGGGTCACGTCAGGGGCGGGGGTCTGCTCCCCGCGTCGTTGGAGTTTGTTGGAGAGCGGAATGATGCACACGAAGTCCCCCGCGCGCGGTGTGATTGAAGGGTTGGAATCCCGGCGGCTGCTGTCGACGGTCACCGGGTTCACGTTCAGCGATCGCAACGCAAACGGAGCGTACGAGAGCGGCAGTGACTTTCCGCTCTCCGGCGCGACGGCGTACCTCGACCTCGATGACAATGGCGCGCTCGACGCGGGCGAACCATCCGATGTCTCCGATTCCGGCGGCGCGTTCGCGATCTCCAGCGACACCGGCGGCGTCTTCCGCGTGCGCGTCGAGTTTCCGCAGGGATATACCTCTTCGTTCCCCGCCGACGGATACGCCGACGTCTTCGTCGCCGACGGCCAGACCGCCAGCGCGGGCAGGTTCGGCGCGTGGGTGACGGGCGCGATCTCCGGCTCGCTCTACCACGATCACGACGCCGACGGGTCGATCAACGGCGATGATTCCCCGATTCTCAACGGCAAGGTCTACGCGGATCTCAACGGCGACGGCGACCTCGACGCGGATGAGCCGTGGTCGCAACCGTCCATCGCGTCACAGTTGAACTGGCGGCTGGACCTCAAGCCAGGCACATACACGTTTCGCGTCCAGTTCACCGACGGTTTCATTCAGTCCGTTCCCGCCGGCAACGGCGGCTTCACCCGCACGCTGACGGCGGGGCTGATTTCGATCGGCAATGCGTTCGCCGGCTATTCCACCGGCCGCGCGGGCGGGTATACGTTCGACGACCGCGACGCCGACGGCGTGCGCGACGCCAACGAAGTCTATCTTCCCGGTCGAACCGTCTACGTCGATCTCAACCAGAACGGCGCCCTGAATGCGGGCGAGCCGTCAAAGCTGACGGAACCAGCGACGGCGAGCTTTCCCGGCACCTTCAGTTTCGATCTGGCGCCGGGCACGTACCAGATTCGCCACCTCGTCCCCACGGGCTGGGAGCGCACGCTCCCCAGCGAGGCGGCGCCGCTCACGCTGAACGTGCGGAGCGGATTCGGCAACTTCCCCACCGGCCTGGGCTCGCGCGAGCTGGGCAAGGTGACGGGAACCGTCTTCAACGACCTCGACGCCGACGGCGTGAAGGACACCGGCGAAGGGCCCATCCCCAGCAGCCCGATCCCCTGGGTCTGGCTCGACCTGGACAATGATTTAGCGCGCGAAGCGGGCGAGCCGCAGGTGCAGCCGGCCCCGTTCACCGGCAACTTCGAGCTCCACGCGCCGGCGGGTCAGTACACGCTGCGCGTCGAGCGCCAGACCTCGGCTTGGGTTCATTCATCGGGCGGCGCTTCCCGCTCCGTTTCGATCGGCGAGCACGGGTGGGTCACGCCTTCCGGCGATTACGGGTTGTATCAGGGCGGGACCGTCCGCGGGCGCGTCTTCAATGATCTCGACGGAGATCGACAACAGGGCCCGGGCGAAATCAACCTCTCGAACCGAACCGTTTACGTTGACCTGAATCAGAACGGCGCGATCGACGCGGGCGAACCGTCCGCCATCAGCAACGCCAACGGTTACAACATTGCGGGCGTGCCGGCCGGGTCACAGCAGGTTCGGCAGGTCCTACCTGCCGATTGGCTGCAGACCACCCCGCTCAACAACGGGCCGAGCACCGTCACCCTTACGCCCGGTCAGCTCGTCTTCGCGGCGTCCTTCGGCACGCGCTACAACTTCGCCACGCTCGACGGCAACGTCTTCGAGGACCTCGACGGCGATGGCGTCCAGGAGACCGGCGAAGGTCCGCTCGCCGGCTTCACTGGATTCCTCGACGCGAACAACAACGCCTTCTTCGACACCGGCGAGCGCTCCGCCGTCAGCAATTCCGCCGGCATCTTTCAGATCGACCAGGTGATGGCCGGCACGCACGTGCTGCGCGTCGTCGGCCAAGCCAGTTGGGAGCAGACACTGCCGGCGGGACACCAGGCCGGGCGGACCGTCACCGTCGCCGCGGGGCAAATCGACCGATCGAGCGTCTTCGGCTTCCACTACGATTACAACAGCATCGCCGGCAACATCTTCAACGACGCCGACGCCGACGGCACGCGCGACACCGGCGAAAGCGGCCTGTCAGGCAAGCGGGTCTACCTCGACCTCAACAACGACGGCGACTGGGACGGCCCCGCGCCGGTCGGCACGCCCGAGCCCAGCGTTTTCACCGACACCGCCGGCAACTACACCTTCGCCGGCCTGCTCAACGGCACCTATGTCGTCCGCCAAGTGCTCGACAGCGGTTGGCGTCAGACCCAGCCCGTCGACAACGTGGCGCGAACCGTGCAAGTCGCGCGCGGCCAGAATGCGACGGGCGCTCACTTTGGCGCGACAAGCGTGCCGCAGAACGGCTACATCGCCGGCTTCATCTACGACGACCTCGACGCCGATGGCGTGCGCGATTCCAACGAAACGACCTACCTCGCGCGCACCATCTGGCTCGACACCGACAACGACGGCGTGCTCGACGCCGGCGAACGCAGCACCACCTCGCCGGCCAACGACAGTTTCATCTTTTTCGACGTTCCGCCCGGCACGTACAACGTCCGCGCGTCGGTCCCTGCCGGCTGGCGGCAGACCTCGCCCGCCAACAGTGCGGCGTACGTCTACACCGTCGCGCCGGGCCAGACCGGCGCGATCTTCATCGGGCAGACTCGGCAGGTCGGTTGGATCGACGGCATCATTTTTAACGATATCGACGGGGACGGTGTCCGCGACGGCAACGAGGGCGGCGCGCAGGGTCGCTCGGCCTATCTCGACTTGGACAACGACTCGACGCGTGACGCCAACGAGCCGACCGCGACCGCCGATTCCATCGGTCATTACCAGTTCGCCGTCCTGCCCGGCACGTACACGATCCGCACCCTGCCGGAATTCGGTTACGCCCAGATCGCGCCGGCCAACAACGGTGCGCACACCGTCACCGCCGTCGCGAACCAGGCGCGGAACGCGCCTGCGTTCGGCGTGCGCATGATCCTCAACTCCATCGGCGGGTCGATCTTCAACGATGCGGACGTCGATGGCGTCTTCGACGCCGGCGAAGCCCTCCTGCCCGACGTCGTCACCTACATCGACGCCAACGACAACGGCGCGTTCGACCCCGGCGAAATCGGCGGCTCGGCGCCGAACGGCAACTACCTGATCAGCGGGCTGACTGCCGGCACGTACATCGTGCGGCTGGTGCGGCCCTCCGGATACCAGCAGAGCGCGCCGGCCGGCCCGAACGGAGCGCACGTCGTCACCGTCGGGACGGCGGAGAACGTGACCGGCCGACATTTCGGGCTGTACGTGCCCGCGCCGCAGACTCCCTACAACGGCGCCCCCTTCGCCGTCGGTCCCAGCGCCGTCACCATCCAGGCCGAGCACTTCGACAAGGGCGGCGAAGGCGTCGCCTATCACGACACCGACGCCGGCAACGGCGGGGCGGCGTTCCGCGCGACCGAGGGCGTCGACCTCAAGCTCGTCGCCGGCAGCACCACCAACTACCGCGTGAACGGCGCGTACGCCGGCGAGTACATCGAGTACTCCATCAACGTCGCCGCCGACGGGAACTACGACCTGGACTTCCGCGTCAGCTCCAAGGGGAGCAACGGGAAGTTTCATGTCGAGGTCCCCGACGTCGCCGCCGGGCCGGTCCATCTCGGGTCGTTCACGATCCCCAACACCGGCTCGCACGACACGTACCAGACGCTCACCAAGCGCGTCTACCTCCCGGCCGGGCAGTACGTGCTGCGGCTGGTGATCGACCAGGACTCGACCTACGGCAGCGCGGGGAACTTCGACACGATCAAGGTCACGCCCGCCACGGTCACGCCGCCCCCGCCGACGGGGACGGTCACGGTCAACAACACCACCAGCGCCTACGTGCGCAACGGCAGCTACGCCGGGCAGAACTTCGGCAACGATGGGCAGTTGATCGTCAAGAGCAGCGCGAACGTCGGCAACACGCGCGAGGGGTACCTGAAGTTCGACGTCTCGTCGCTGCCGAGCGACCCGAACGCGATCACGAACGTGAAGCTGCGCGTCTACGGGAAGAAGTCGGCCTCGGGGACGAACCCGAACATCGCCGTGTTCGGCGTGGCCGACACAGGCTGGTCGGAGGGCTCGATCAACTGGAACAACAAGCCCGCCAGCGCCGGCGCAGCGCTGGCGAGCAAGACGCTGACGAGCACGAGCAATGGCTGGCACGAGTTCGACATCACCAGCTACGTGAAGCAGGCGCGGCAGTCGGGCGCATCGTTCGTCACCCTGGTGCTGCGGGCGACGAACAACACGGACCCGCAGGCGCAGTTCAACAGCGACGATGCCTCGAGCAACAAGCCGCAGCTCGTGGCGCAGACGGGCGCCGCGACCGTACCGCAGGCGCTGGTCGTCTCGAACACCGGGTTGAGCGTCCCGGAGAACGGGCAGGCGAGCTTCACCGTCAAGCTGGCGGCGGCGCCGACGTCGAACGTGACGGTGACGATCTCCAAGCAGGCGGGGAGTGACGCCGACGTCAACGCGGACAAGGGTACGCTCACGTTCACGCCGGCCAACTGGCACGTCGCGCAGATGGTGACCCTGTCGGCCGCCAATGACGCGGATTCGATCAACCACCAGTCGTTCTTCTCGGTGGCGTCGAGCGGGCTGACGACGGTCACCGTCTGGGCGCTGGAGGCCGACGACGATGGTCCCGTCTCCGAGCCCACGGTCACGATCGGCGAGTCCGCCACCGTCCGCGACGGCACTTACGCCGGCCAGAACTTCGGCACGGCGAGCGAACTCGTCGTCAAGCGCTCGGCCAACGCCGGCAACACGCGCGAGACATACATCAAGTTCGACCTGAGCTCGTCCGACACCGTCACCAGCGCCAAGCTCCGCATCAACGCGCGCCTGAGCGACACGTCGATCGCCAGCCTGCTCACACAGATCCACTCGGTGAGCAACACGAGCTGGAGCGAGACCGGCATCACCTGGAACAACAAGCCGACGACCGGCTCGACCCTGCGCGGCGGCATTACGGTGACCGGCACGTCGGCGACGTGGTACGAGCTCGACCTGACGAGCTTCGTCCAGGCCGAGTTCGCGGCCGGGCGGAAGATCATTACCCTCGTGCTTCGCAACCCCAACGTCAGCGACGCGCAGACGCTCATCCCCTCGGACGAGACGCCGGACGGGCCGCAGTTGGTCGTGCTGTAACGGAGCAGGAGAGTTAACCGCAGATGAACGCGGATGAACGCAGATAGGAGAGACGAGCTTGTGCTGATCTGCGTTCATCCGCGTTCATCTGCGGTTCAAACCTCTTCCTTCCCCGCCCTCGCTTGGCTACAACGCTGATCATGCCCATCCGACTCACCCCCAAATCGAAGTTCGTTTTCATCGGCGACAGCATCACCGACTGCGGCCGCGGCGGGGAGGCGGAGGGAGTCGGCAGCGGGTACGTCCGGCTCATCCGCGACTACCTCCGTGCCAAGGACCCGCCGCACGCACCCGAAGTCATCAACCGCGGCATCAGCGGCAATAAGGTGACCAACCTCCGCGACCGCTGGCAGAAGGACGTGATCGACCTGTCGCCGAGCGTGTTGTCGATCATGATCGGCATCAACGACGTCTGGCACGGCCTGAACCCCGGCGGGACGGGCGTCGACATCGACACGTACAAGATGGTCTACGCCGAGCTGATCGCGCAGGTGAAGGAGAAGCACCCGGCGTGCGCCATCGTGCTCTGCGAGCCGACGATCATCTCCCCGCCGGCGCACGCGAATGGGAACGAATCGCTCAAGCGGTACGTGAACGCCGTGCGCAAGCTGGCGCTGGAGCAGAAGGTGGCGATCGTCCCGCTGCACGAGACGTTTTTGGACGCCGCGAAGGCGCGGCCCGACATCGATTGGGCGACCGACGGCGTCCACCCGACGAGCAGCGGCCACACGCTCATCGCGCGGCAGTGGCTGGCGGCGACGGAATTGCTGTAGCACTCACTCCCTCTCTCCGGTACGCCGGGGAGAGGGCGGGGGAGAGGGGAGAGGTGCGTTGACGCCGGACAACCGCGCGATCGCGGATTGGCGGTCGTCGGCGATCGAACGGTTCATCAACGTTCCGCGTCGCTCGCCCCTCTCCCCTGCCCTCTCCCCCGAGTACGTGGGAGAGGGAGAATGGTCGCTCTCATGATGAAGCTGCGTCTGATCCAATGCGGCGTCGGCGGGATGGGGAAGACGTGGTGGAAGGGCGCCACGCATTCATCGCCCGACTTCGACCTCGTGGCCATCGCCGACGTCGCGGACGCGGCGCTGGGCGAGGCCGGTGACGCGATCGGCATCGCTCCCGACCGTCGCTTCAAGAGCCTCGAAGCCGCCCTCGACGAGGTGGAGGCCGACGCGGTGCTCACTGTCACCCCGCCGGCGGTTCACGTGCAGCACGCGGAACTCGCGTTCGCGCGCGGCCTTCACCTCATCACGGAAAAGCCGATCGGCGACACGCTGGAGAACGCCAAGCGCATGGTCGCGATGGCGCGGGATGCGGGCCGGCAGCTCGTCGTCGCGCAGAACTACCGGTTCACGCCGCACAACCAGACGCTGAAGCGCGTCGTCGCGGAGAAGACAGTGGGGGACTTCGGCCACGGCCACCTCGACTTCTACATCCCCGCCGACTTCACCGGCTCGTTCCGCGAGGCGATGGAATTCCCGCTTCTGGTCGACATGGCGATCCACCACATCGACCTGATCCGCTGCATCACCGGGCGGAACGTACAGCGCGTGACGGCGCAGAGCTTCCGCCCAGCGTGGTCGTGGTACCAGCACGATCCCGGCTTGAAGATGCTGCTCGAACTCGATGGCGGCCTGCCGTTCAGCTACAGCGGCGATTGGAGCGCGCGGGGGCAGACGACCGGCTGGAGCGGCACATGGCGGATGCAATGCGCCGAGGGCTCGATCCACCTGGAAGGCGACCGCGTGAGCGTCGCGCGATCACAGCGGTGGGGGAAGGATGCGTCGAACGTCCACGTCGCCAACGACGACTTGGCGCTTGCTGGGCAAGCGCGGCTGTTGCACGACTTCGCCAACGCGATCCACACCGGCAAGCCGGCGGAGACGAGCGGCGAAGACAACCTGTGGAGCTTCGCGACGGTGATCGCGGGGGTGATCAGCGCGAAGGAGAAGCGGACCGTCGATGTGCGCGAACTAATCGGTTGACTGCCTCCCTCTCCCCGGGGTACCGGGAAGAGGGAGTAAAAGCGGTCACTTCCTCGCAAACATGAACCCCGCCGCCGCGAGGACGAGGCCGATGGTCGTTGCGACGGCCTGCGAGCTGAGTGGACCGAGCGGCGGGACGCCAAAGCGCGCGCCCAGGAACGTCAACAGCGCCGCGGGCACGATGAACAAGCCCAGCGCCTGTCCGCCGAACAGCGCCGAGAGGACGAGCATCGCGCCCGCCACGCCCGGGGCCCAGCCGTCGAAGAGGCCGGTGACGAACTGCGGCACCATGGGCAGCTCGAGCGGCTTGGTCGGGACCTTCGTGTCCACGACCTGCCCGGCCACCCCCGCGATTTTCGTCGCGTCGACGCCGCCGACGATGTCGGAGGTCTGGTCCTGCACGGTTGAGCCCAGGGTCACGAGGCGCTGCCCGGTGATGACGCCGTTCTGCTTCACCCAGAGGATGCACCCGGTCATCAGCACGGCACCGAGCAGGAAGCGGACGCTGGGGCCGAGGAAGACGTTCGCCCAGCTTCCGTAGCGGCGCTTGAAGTAGCTGAGGTGCTCGTAGCCTTCGAGCCCCTCGTCGTCGAGCTTGCCCTTCTTCTTCCGCTTCGCTTCGGCTTCCGCGGCGGCGGCCTGTTCCTGTTTCTCGTCCTTCTTCTCGTCGGGCTTCGGCGGGGCGGGCGGGGGCGTGGTTTCCATCGCGGCGCCCTTCGCGTCCTCGCGCAGCTCCGCCGCCTTCATCACCAGCGTCTCGGCCAGCCGCGCCGCCTTCTTCTTGGCGGCCGTGTCGCTGTAGCCCTTGGCCTTGAGGCTGGCCTGCTCGAGCTTGGCCAGGTGCTTGCGCTCCTTCGCCTCGCGGCGGGCCTTCTGTTTCTCGTCGATCCACGCGATGACCGGCTCGCGCCACGCCGCGTACTTCGGTCGCGGACGGCCCTTGTCGCCGCCGCCCGTGCGGCCGATGGCGGCGCCCTTGCCCCACTTCTCGCGGGCGATCAGCTTCGATTCGTAACCGAACAGCGCCTCGTAGAACGCTTCCCAGTGTTCGCCCGAATACTTGCAGACGAATTGCTGGATCGACGCCTCCGGCACCGCGCGCTGGCGGATTTTCTTCAGCATCGCCTCGGTTTGAAGCACCGGATCCCAACGCTGCTTGTTCACGAGCGGGTCGATGGTGAAGTGGAACAGTCCCGCAACGATCGCCGCCGCGACTGCGAAGCCCAGCCACATCAAGTGCCAGTTTAGCGCCACGAGCACCCCCACGAGCAGCAACCCGCCGACCAGCCATGTCAGCCAGTCGATGATCCGCGCGCCGAAAGCCAGCTCGCGCACCTTCATCATCAGAAATGTCTTCTGCGTCGTGCCTTGGAGGATCAGGTAGAACAGCGGCGTCAGCAGCACGAAGCCCAGCACGCCGCCCGTCCACTGGACCTTCGCCGCGAAGCCGGTCGGGACGAACAGCGCGATCGCCAGCAGCAACACCGACAGCGGCACGAACGCGCGGATGAGCCGCGTGCGCTGTTTCGCCCAGCTCGCGTTGTTGAACCAGGTGACGCAGTTCTCCAGCGCCTTGACCTGCTCTTCCTTCGGCGAGAACGGCCCGGAGCTGTCGGTGCCGAGGAAATCTTCGAGAACGGCGATCACCTCGCCCATGTTCTGGTAGCGGTCCTGCGGGCGCTTGGCGACCATCTTCAGCAGGATGGCCGAGAGCGACTCGGGGATGTGTTCGTCAAGCACGCTGGGCGGCGTGATCGGCTCCTTCATGTGCTTGGTGATGACTTCCATCGCCGTCTTGGCGGTGAACGGCGGGCGTCCGACGAGGAGCGTGTAGAGCGTGCAACCGAGCGAATAAATATCGGCCCGCGCGTCGACGTTGGCGGCGTCGGTCGCCTGCTCGGGCGGCATGTAGGCGGGCGTGCCCATCGAGATGTTGAGCTGCGTCGTCTGCGTGTCGTACCAGTTGCCCGACGCCGCCGCCGCCTTGGCGCCCGTGGTGGTTTCCTGCCTGTTCTCGCCGATGGTTTTCACCAGCCCCAGGTCGGCGACTTTGACGATGCCGTGGACGTTCAGCATCAGGTTTTCGGGCTTCACGTCGCGGTGAACCATGCCGTGGTCGTGCGCGAACTTCAGCCCCCGCGCCGCCTGCAGCACGTAACCGACGGCCACCTCCGGATCGATCCGGCCCTGCTCGCGCACGAGCGCGGCGAGGGTCTGGCCCTCGACGAACTCCATGCTGAAAAAGTGCGTCCGCCGCTGCGCCCCGATGTCGTGGATCTGCACCATGTTGTGGTGCGTGAGCTGGGCGGCCGCGTACGCTTCGCGCGTGAAGCGGGCGATGAACTGCGGATCCTCCGCCAACTGTTCGAGCAGCACCTTCATCGCGACGTTGCGGTCGAGCGAGAGCTGGCGGGCAAGGTAGACCGCGCCCATGCCGCCCTGGCCGAGGCGCTTGAGCACCTGGTACCCGCCGACGGTGCCGCGGAGCTCTTCACCGTCCGAATCCGGCTCGGCGGGGCTTTGCGTCTGCTGATCGAGGCGCAGCGCCTGCGGGCGCGCGACGACGGTGGGGGCGCTGGTGGGCGGCGCGGTCACGTCCGCGGACGAATGAGCTGTCGCCTCGCTCGGAGTGAGAATCGACGCGATGGTCGGCGGCATTGTCGCCACCATCGACGGTGACGCGCTCGGTGGCAGTGTCGCTGCCGATGCAGATGAAGCGTGCGCCCCCGGCGGCGGCGTGGTCACGTCCGCGGACGGCGCTGCGGCGGCGACCTGCTTCGGCTTCTTCCTGATCTCCGGCACCGGCGTCTTCTCGATGCCCAGCGCAGCCGTGATCTCATCGGGCAAGCGCTCGTCGCGTCGCGCCGACGACTGCGCGATGGCCGCCACCGTCGGCGCCTCGTGCTCGTCCTCCGACACGACCAGCGCGAACTTCCGCTTGCACGAGGGGCACCGCGGCGTGAAGCGCCCCGGCTTGGCGCCCTTCACTTCCATCAAATGCATGCAATAAGGGCACTGGATGGCCACGACTCACGCTCCCTCAATTCGGATCCCATTCGCCCGCGGAGATGCTTTCGGAAACTTGCCCAGCATAAAAAGTTACGGGGGGGCGGGTCAAAAGAAATCGCGCCCCGCGACCAGCCGATAAGGCGGTCGACACGGCTACTGCGCAACGGATTCCGAAGGCGCCGGACCGGGCATCCGGGCGGGGTCGGGGGCTTGGGAGGAGTTCCACACGTGCACGGCCGTGACCGTTACACCGACCAGCGCCAGCATCACGGCGACGGCGAAGCGGCTCCGCCACAGCGCGACCGCGGTGGCGAGGAGGGTGAACAGGATGGCGACGAAGAGGGCTTGGCGGCGGAAGGCATCGGACGCGGCGACGATGTGAAGCGCTGATCCGAAGACGAGTGGGTTGGCTAGTGCGAGAGCCCACTCCCGCTTCCCGGTACTCCGGGGAGAGGGCAGGGGGGGCGGGGGAGAGGGGCGAGGTCCGTTCATCGTCGAGCACCGTTCGATTCGCACAGATCCGCACGAGCGCGCAACGGACCGGTCACTGATGCACCGCGCCGTTCGCCCCTCTCACCAACCCTCCCCGGAGTACGTGGTGTCTCCCGTGCACGAAGTTCGTTTCGCACTCGTTCATGCCATTCGTCATCTCAACGTCCCCGTCGCCGCCGCCGCCAGGCAGTTCGGTGTCAGCCGACGCGTCGCCTACAAGTGGCTGGCCCGCCATGACGCCGAGCCCGACGCAACACTGATCCGAACCCTCTCGACCCGGAATCTTCGCAAAGATACAGTCCTCTGAACAGTTACCTATGTCCCTGCATCACGTGTTAACTATCTCCCTGCACTGAACAGAGGGGGAGCGCTGCGGTCATGCTCGCGCGCTTGTCCCCTCTTCGGATCGGCGGACTGCGTGGAACCTAACCTTCTGTGGCTCGTTGGCTTTCCCGCGCTGCTTGGCGTGGCCGCGATGCTGGCGACGCGCCCGTGGCGC
>JBAUGM010000372.1:0-1804 GCA_049679725.1 Tepidisphaeraceae bacterium | reverse complement strand
GTTCGACTCCGCTCACCGGAGCCTGGAGCGGGCTCGCCGGCGTGGGCGACGGGTGTCACGACCGCGGCGGGCGTCAGGGGTTTGGGTGCGGCGGTCGGGGTTTGCGTCACGAGACCGGCGGGCTTTGGGGGTTCGACGGACGCGCCCGCAGACCCGCCCGCTGAAGCGGGCTCGCCGGCGAGGGTGCGCGTTCCCACCGGCGGCGGCGGGGGCTGATGCGCATCGACTGGTGCGACGGGCGCGGCTTTCGTTTTCGTCAGGTTGTGAAGCCAGAACACCAACCCCAGCGCAAGCGTGCAGGCCAGGGCTCCGATCAACGCGCGGCTGACTCGTCGGCGGGTGCGGCTCATGGCGAGAACCTCCGTGTCCTCTAGAAGTGAACGGTGAGCGGTCAAGCAATCAGCGGTCAGCTATCAGCCAGGCAAGTGCAAGACGCGTCCTTCCAGGGCTGATAGCTGATCGCTGACAGCTGATCGCTCTTCTCATTTTTGCCCGATGCAGTGTGAGGCGAAGCGCCTCACGCCCCGGTCGCTGGCCAGCATACCGAGGGGCATGTCGTGGTCAAGCGTGGGCAGCTCGGGGACGATCTGCTCCTCGAACGCCAGACCGCAGGAAACCCCGATGAACTCCGGCTGTGCGAGGAAGCGGTCGTAGAACCCCATGCCGCGCCCGATGCGGTGGCCCTTGAGGGTGAACCCGACGCCGGGGACGATGACCAGGTCGATCAGGTTGATGGGCATCGGCGTGCCGGCGATCGGCTCGCGCACGGGGCCGGTGGTCGTCAGGCCGTCCTTGAGGCTGGAGATCTCGACGGGAAGCATGCGGCGCTGGTCCCAACTGACCTTCGGCACGACGATGGTCTTGCTCGCCTGCCACGCGCGCAGCGCCAGCGGGGCGGTGTCGACTTCCGTCGGGGTGCTCAGGTAGAGCATGATGCAGCGCGCCGCGGCGAATTCCGGGCTCCCCGCGACCAGCGCGCAGGCGGCCAGGCTCTTGGCGTGACGCTCCGGTTCGCTCATCGCCGACAACCGCTCGCGAAGCTGCTTACGGATGGCGGGCTTGCTTACGTCGGTCATGCCTCTTGATCCTCTCGCGCCGGTCCCCGCTCTTGATCGTCCACCGAGCCTACGTTACCCCGCCGATTTCTCAACGCTTTTAATCGCTCGCGGATCTGGGCCTCGTACCCTCGGTCCGTCGGCTCATAGTATATATTATCTACACCGAGATAATCTTGTTCGACAAATCCCCCCTCATAATCATGAGCATATTTGTACCCCTTTCCGTGCCCCAGGCGGGCGCCTGCGCCGGCGCTGCCGTCTTTGAGGTGCACCGGCACAGGTAGGGTCCTTCCCTCTCGTACGTCGGCCATCGCCTTGTTGATTGCGACGTACGAGGCGTTGCTCTTGGGCGCGGTGGCCATGTAGATGGCGGCCTGTGCGAGCGGGATGCGGGCCTCGGGCATGCCGACCTTTTCGACGATGTCGAACATGGCGGCGGCGACGGAGATCGCGCGGGGGTCGGCGTTGCCGATGTCTTCGGAGGCGAGGATCGCGATTCGCCGGGCGATGAAGCGCGGGTCTTCGCCGGCTTCGAGCATGCGCGCGACCCAGTAAACCGCGGCGTCCGGGTCGGAGCCGCGCATCGACTTGATGAGCGCGCTGGCGGCGTCGTAGTGCTCGTCGCCGGTGCCGTCGTAGACGATGGCCTTGCGCTGAATCGACTGTTCCGCAACATCGAGCGTGATGTGGGTCTCTTCTTCCGTGGCTTGGGCGTCTCGCCCGAGCTTCTTTCCTGAATGCTCGGG
>JBAUGM010000371.1:0-17920 GCA_049679725.1 Tepidisphaeraceae bacterium | reverse complement strand
CACCAGCGCGTCGCGTTCGTCGCCGGCATCCGCTCACCGCTGGGCGAGCAGTACGAGGCGGGCTTCCGCGGCGCGATCGAAGCGGCGGGCGGGGCGCTGGCCCAGGAGCACGTCGTCTTCATCGGCTCCGACGGCTACGCCGACTACGCCGCCTACGAGAAGCTCGCCGACGAGGCGATCGGCAAGCTCGTCGCCGGCCCGAACCGGCCCACCGCGATCTTCACCGGCTTCGACAACACCGCCGAGCTGATCTTCCTCCAACTCGTGCGCCACGGCCTGACCGTCCCGCGCGACATCTCGCTGATCAGCTTCGGCGGCGCCTCGCGCATCACGCCGATGCAGCAGCGATTGACGGCGGTGACGGTCGACGAAGTCGAGATCGGCCGCCGCGCCGCCGAGCTGCTCGACGAGATGCGCAGCGGTCGGCGGGCGATTCAGTCTGATGAACGGTTCGAAATTTCGCTGGGACTCAGCGAAGGGCAGACGGTGGCGGACATCCGTAGTTGACGTGGTTGAACGAAACAATTGAACACAGAGACCGACGATGCACACAATTCACCATCGAGATGACGTTCCACGCACGCAGAACATCCGTGCTCACCACTTCGCGCGATCACCGAGACGGCGCGCGGCCGGCTTCACTCTCGTGGAGCTGCTCGTCGTGATCGGCATCATCGCGCTGCTGATCGCGATCCTGCTGCCCGCCCTGCAGCGGGCGCGCGAGCAGGCGAACGTCGTCGCGTGCCTGGCGAACCTCCAGCAGCTCGGCGTCGCGATCGACATCTACGCGATTCAGAACAGGCATGTCATGCCCCTCCTGGCCGAACGGCACAACAAATGGCCGCTTCAGCCCGGCATCCTTGAACCGCATGCTACCGGGCATGGCCGGACGTGGGCCGGCCTCCTGCGCGATGTGGCGAAAATACCGGTGTACGTCTTTCAGTGTCCCGGCGACATCCGGCAGAAGTCTCCCCCCGACACGGGCTTCCGAGTTCCCCCGCCCCCCACCGCCGGCAGCACCGACCCGAACTACTACTTCAGCTACGGCGCCATCCATGCCGGGTCCAACCATCCAACCGCCCCGCGACGGATGCCGTGGTCGATCACGCACATGACCGCCCAGGACAAACTCAAGGGCCCAATGCCGCGCGCGAAACTCAAACGCGCAGCAACCGTCGTCCTCCTGACGGATTCGAACACAACCGAGACAGCGGACGGAACAGGGTTTGCGGACATCCTCGTCACACTCCAGAACTCGATCGCAGGGAACACCACATCCGTTCACAAATCGAACATGCTCCTGCGCCACAGCAGGCGTGCCAGCCTGTCCCAGGGGCCCAACGCGCTGTTCGCCGATGGACACTGCGAACAGCGGATCGATCTCACGAACATGACCGACGAAAACTTCAGCTACGCGAACTGACGGCGCTCGGAGGCGCGTGACGTGTCTGCAAAGCCCGCGAAAACATCCCGCCGCGACGCGATCAAGCTCAGCGCTGCTGCCCTGGCCGGCGCGGCGATGCTGCCCGGGTCGCGCATCGCGTCGGCGCAGGCGACGCAACCCGCGTCGAGTCAGGCATCCTCCTGGCCGCAGCGGCGCAAGGACATCGCGCGCCGGTGGCTCGACCTGCTCGGCCAGCCGCCCACGGAGATCCTGCCGCTCGAACCGGTCATCAAGGAAGCCGCCCGTGACGGGAACATCACGCGCTATCACGTCAGCTTCCAGGTCGAGCCGGACGATCGGATGACGGCCTGGCTGCTCGTCCCCGACAGCGCCAAGCTCAAGCCCGCGCCGGCGATCATCTGCATTCACAGCACGACCTGGGGCGCCGGCAAGGACAGCACCGCCGGCCTCGCCGGACGGCGCAAGGGGGAACCGCCCGAAGACGAGCCGTACCTCGGCCGCGGCAACGGCCTGCTCCTGGCGCAGCATGGCTACGTCACGCTTTGCCTCGACATGCTCACCGATGGTGAGAGGGTCAAGCCGGGCCAGCGCGTGATGGACACGCGCGACTTCTACCAGCGGCATCCCGAGTGGTCGATGATCGGCAAGAACAACTGGGACATCAGCCGCAGCATCGATTTCCTCCAGACACTCGACTTCGTGGACGGCAAGCAGATCGGCTGCACGGGCTGGTCGCTGGGCGGGCACCAGTGCGTCTTCGCCGCGGCGTTCGACGAGCGCATCACCGCCACCGTCGCCAACGGCGGGGTGCTCGACTGGCACCGCCCGGCCGAGGCGTGGTCACGCAAGCCCGAGTCGTGGACGCCGTGGAAGGAAGGCGACCCGCCGACGAACAACCCCGAGCTGGAGCGCCGCTTTCGCTTCAAGACCAACTCCGGGCCGTACATCTACATCAAGAAGTTCCGCCCGTACCTCGACGACCCAAAAATGCCGGTCCCCGTCGACTTCGACGAGCTGATGATGATGGTCGCGCCGCGCCCGCTGCTGGTCATCTCCAGCGAGTGGGAGTTTTACAGCCACAAGCTGCCGCCGAAGTGTTTGAACGTCGCGAAGGTTTACGCCGACTGGCGGGACGTGGACGGCTTGCCCAGCGTGATGGAGGGGCGCCAGCAGCGGCTGGGCTACGACAGAACGCTGGAATATTACGAGTTCAACAACAAGTTGAAACCAGAGCGGGTCGCGCGCGATCTGACGCAGATCGGCGCGGGCGACTGCTTCGGCTGGTTCTCCTTCCCCGGCGGGCACAGCTACCCGCCGGCGGCGAGGCTGGTGAGTTTTGGCTGGTTTGATCGATGGCTCGGCCATGTGCCGCCCTCGGCGGCGTGACGTCGTTTGCGCGCCCGATGGCGCGCCAGCTAAATAGGAGCGCACGAATCTCGAACACCCTGGTGACCGTCATCCTGAGAGTCTGTGGATCTTTTCGTGGCACGGGTTTTTAACCCGTGTTCTCAATACCAAGACACGGGTTGAAAACCCGTGCCACGAAAAAAGTCACAGGCTCTGAGGCGAGTCTGGCGAGCCGAAGGATCTCGGGCGCCGAGAATCGCGGCAACCGGAGGCAGACCTCAGTTTCAGGAGAGTGGAAGAGGTTGAGTGGACCGATCGGACACCTGGGCCGGTGCGGCGCATTTCAGCGGGACTCGTGTCCCGCCCACGTCCGCGACGACGCCGGCGTGAAAGGAACGGATCATGCGAACACTTCACCTTAGCGGCCAGAGCGCGGCGAGCCCGCGCAGCGCAACTCCTCGCGATTCAACCCTCGGAAGGGCGAGGCTCCGCCCGAGCCGTCTTTCTCGCGAAAGCAATGCCGGCTCGGCAGGAGCCTCGCCCTCCCGCTGCGGCATAGGCCGCCCGCGCGGCTTTACGCTCGTGGAGCTGCTCGTGGTCATCGGCATCATCGCGCTGCTCGTCGCGATCCTGCTGCCGGCACTGCAGAAGGCCCGCGAGCAGGCGAACGTGACCGCTTGCCTGTCAAACCTCCGCCAGCTCGGGCTGGCCGTCGACATGTACGCGTTGCAGAACAAGCACCAGATGCCGCTCCTGCTGGAACGTCAGTTCAACTTCGCGCTTCAGCCAACCCATCTGGAGCCCATCGGAACAGGAAACGGTCGGTCGTGGGCGGGGCTGCTTCGTGACGTCGCGAAAATCCCGGTCTACGTGTTCAAGTGTCCCAGCGACGCCCGATTCCAGCAGCCGAATCAGACCGGCTTCCTCGTGCCGCCGCCGGGAGCCTCGGGGACCAACGATAACCCCGACTTTTTCTTCAGCTACGGCGCACCCTATTTCGCCTACGGTGTAGGCACCGCGGCCATGCCTTTGCCTCAATTCCAGCGACGGATGCCGTGGTCCATCACGCACCTTTCCACCGCCGACCGCATCAAGGGACCGATGCCCCGAGCCAGGCTGAAGCGCCCCAGCGAGATGCACCTGCTGTGGGATGCCTCGGTCACGTTCATCTCGTCGTCTCAAGGATGGGATCCCCAGCCGCCGCTCATCATCACCGGCAGCGCCAAGGGGGTTTTGCTCGGACAGTTGACCGCGCCGGGCGGCGGGGTGCATCGACAGAACGTGTTCCGCCACTCGCGCACCCGCGACGCCACGCGCGGTCCGAACGTGTTGTTCGCGGACGGTCACTGTGAAGCGCGCATCGACATCATGACTTTGACCGAGGACAACTTCTCCTACAAGCCGTAGGCGGCGCACCTGCGCGAAAGGACGTATCATGACATCGCCTCAGCATGACGACCGGAACGGCGCGCGGGGCTTCACCCTCGTGGAGTTGCTCGTGGTCATCGGCATCATCGCGATCCTGATCGCGGTGCTGTTGCCCGCGCTGCAGAAGGCACGCGAACAGGCGAACGTCACGGCATGTCTGTCCAACCTGCGGCAGCTTGGTATCGCCGTCGACATGTATGCCATTCAGAACAAGAACCAGATGCCGCTGCTGATGGAGCGACATTTCAGCTACGCGTTGCAGCCTACTTTTCTCGAACCGATAGGGGCGGGCAACGGGCGCACCTGGGCAGCGATACTGCGCGACGTGGGCAAAGTCCCTACCTATGTCTTCCGCTGTCCCGCCGACGCCCGCTTCGAAGCGCCGCCCCCGGACGGCTTCCTCGTGCCGCCCCCGGGCTCGGCGGGGAGCCTCGACCCGAAGGTTTACTTCAGCTACGGCGTCCCCTATTTCGGGTACGGCGTCAGTACGACGGTGACACCGGTTTTGGCTCGCCGCAGTCCTTGGAGCATCACGCACCTGTCCAACGTCAATGGACAGGGCTATCACACCGACCGCATCATCGGCCCCATGCCCCGCTCAAGGCTGAAGCGCGCAAGCACCGTTCACTTGCTTTGGGACACGACGACCACGTTCATCTCGTCGGCGCAGGGCTGGGACGTGCCCCCCGCGTCCGGGGCGAAGCAGGTTCTCGCTGCGCAACTGGCGAGCCCGCTCAACGGCGTTCACAAACTGAACGTGTTCCGCCATTCAAAACGGCCCGATATGTCGCGCGGTCCCAACGTCCTCTACGCTGATGGACACTGCGAGCAGCGGGTCGACCTGACCTCGTTAACGGAAGACAACTTCAACTACTCACAATAACTGATTGAAGAAGCAGACTTTAGGAAGCGGGCGGCGGGTTTCCGGGACCGTTCCTCCGGATGCTTTGCCACCGCACTGTCGAAAAGGACGACGATGCAGTTGGGCACTGCGAACAGCGGATCGACCTCACCGTATTAGCCGATGACAACTTCAACTAGCGACGCGCCTTGATGAAGATCGAGCGCGATCGGCGGCCGTACCTTCGCGGCGGTGCAGGTGTCTGCAACGTCTGCGCCGGCGGGATAGACCTTTGTTCGCTCGACGGGCGGACGGCTTGCGATGTGTGTGTGTTTGTACGTTTGTATTTTTGTTCAAAAAGGATGTGTTCATGCAAGGGTTTGATCAAAGCGACAGGAACGTTCGCCGCGGCTTCACGCTCGTGGAGCTGCTGGTGGTCATCGGCATCATCGCGATCCTGGTCGCCCTCCTGCTCCCCGCCCTGCAAAAGGCCCGGCAGGCGGCGAACGTGACGGCGTGCCTGTCGAACCTGCGGCAGATTGGGATCGCGATCGACCTGTATGCGGTGCAGAACAAGAACGTCATGCCGCTGATTGGCGAGCGCCAATTTGCCTACCCTCTCGTCCCGGCGTTGACGGGCAACGGCCAGGGACGGAGCTGGGCGGGGTTGTTGCGCGACGTGGCGAAGGTGCCGGTACAGGTCTTCAAGTGTCCCGCCGACGACCGGTTCAAGCTCGCCGACGACACCGGCTTCCTTACGCAAGACGGCGGCGCCGGCTCGACCGACCCGAAGATCTACTTCAGCTACGGCGCGTTGTACTTCGGTTACCTTTCGACCGGCCTACCGGCGCCCCGGCGGTCGCCGTGGTCGATCACGCACCTTTCCACCCGCGATTACATCAAAGGTCCGATGCCCCGCGCGCGCCTCAAGCGCGCCAGCACCGTGCACCTCGTGTGGGATGCGACCTCTACGCTGGTGTCGGACACCGTGTCATTCGATCGCTGGGCCAACCAGGCCGGCACGGGCGTCATCTACAATATGCGAAGTGGCAACATTAGCTCCGTCCACACACAGAACATCTGGCGCCACCGCGGCTCGACCCTCGACATTGCGCGGGGCCCGAACGTGCTCTTCGCCGACGGCCATTGCGAGCAGCGGGTGGATTTGACGAGTCCGGACTTGACGGCGGACAATTTCAGCTACGCGAACTGAGTCGTCGCCGGATGGTGCGAACTCAACGATCATCGGGAATGGCGAGTGCCAACAGGCGCTCGCCCCCTTTTTTGGGCAGGTCGGGCGTTTGCAGCTCTGCTGGAACGCTCGGGCGAGACGCCCAAGCGACGAAACGCTCACCGTTCAAGAAGGAATGTTGACGAAATGGATGAACAAGTAATCGGCGTCGCCGGGCTGGGATTGCTCGGCAGGGGGATCGTGACGAGTTTCCTGTCGCGCGGGTTTCGCGTGGTGGCGCTGGAGCCCGGCGATGCGGTTCGCGACGATGCTCGCCGTTACATCGAGACGGGCATCGGCGAGCTGGTCACGCGCGGGGGAATGCCCCAATCGCTTCTGAACGAGTGGCAGGCGCGTTACAGGGTGACCACCGACGTGGCCGATCTCGCGCCGTGCGCGTTCGTCGTCGAGAGCATCTTCGAAGACCCCGACGCCAAGCGCGCGCTGTACGACCAGCTCGAGCGCATCGTCGGCCCGGCCGTCCCCATCGCCAGCAACACGTCGGCCCTGCCCATTTCGGCGCTACAGAAGGGGCGGGTACACCCCGAGCGCTTCGTCGGCATGCACTGGGCCATGCCCTGTCATCTGACGTGGTTTCTCGAAGTCATCCGCGGCGAGCAGACCAATGAGGCCACCCTCGAGGCGGCCATCGCGCTGGGCAAACGTGCGGGGAAGGACCCGACGCTGGTGCAGAAGGATGTCGAGGGATTCATCGTCAATCGTGTCGCCTACGCGGCGTACCGCGAAGCGCTGTGGCTGCTGGAGAACGGCGTGGCCGACGTGGACACGATCGACCGCTCGATCCGCAATGCCCGCTCGGTGTGGGGGAATCTCATCGGCCCGTTCCGTTGGATGGACATCTCCGGCCTCCCCGGGTACGCCGCGGTGATGGACCGGCTGTTCCCGGCGCTGAGCTGCGCGCAGGGCACCCCGAAGGTGTTCAGGGAGCTGATCGACAGCGGCGCGAAGGGGATCAGCAACGGCAAAGGCTTCTACGACTACACGCCGGAAGAGGCGGAGCGCTGGCGCAAGCTGCTGATCGAGAACGTCTGGCGCATCCGCGAGGTGAACGAAGACCTGCTGGAGAGTGGGGCGGAGTGACGTTCGGCCGCATTTGCGCCTGTCACGGCGCTCCGCAACGTTTTCGATGGTCGTTGCACGTCATCCCGATGGGAGCCAAAGCGACCGGAGGGATCTCGGGTTTGAGAATCGGCGTCGACCCCGAGATCCTTCAACTCGTAAGACTCGCTTCAGGATGACGTCGCCTCCGAGCGCATGACGCTTGCGACGCTCACCGAAAACATTGGGCACTCCGGGAGAAGGGCCTACCGTTCAAGATAACTCTTCGCCTGCGTCACCGGCCCGGGGGCGAGGCGGATGTTCAGGTGCTCGGCCACGCGCGAGCGGATCAGTTCCAGCCCGTTTTTCACCATCACGATGTCCGCGCCGTGGAAGATGAGCCGGCAGCCCATGCGGATCAGCTCCTTGGCGAACTCCATCGAGCCGCAGGTGGCGGCCCAGTGCTTGCCGGTGTTGCGCGCGGCGGCGGAGACTTTCTGGATCGCGTCCATCACGCTGGGGTGGTCGAGCTGGCCGGGGATGCCGGTGAGCACAGTGAAGTCGGCCGGGCCGAGCATGAGCATGTCGACGCCCGGGACGGCCGCGATCGCCTCGGCCTGTGCGATGGCGGAGGGCTCTTCCATCTGGATGAGCAGGAACGTTTGCTCGTTGGCGTGCTTCACGTAGTCGCGCATGGGGACGGTGCAGTACGACGCGTCGGCGCCGCTGCCGTCGAACCCGCGCTGGCCGAGCGGGGCGAACTTGCCCCAGCGGACGACCTCCTTCGCCTCGGCCGCGTCGCTGCAGCGCGGGTACATGATGCCGGTCGCGCCCATTTCGAGCAGGCGGGCCATGCGCATGAACTCCCCCTTGCCCGGCCGGGCGACGATGTCGGCGTTGCCGACGCGCGCGGCGCGCATGAGCTGGCCCGCCGTCTCGGCGGAGTAGCCGTGGTGCTCGAGATCCATCCATATGCCGTCGAAGCCGAGCGTGCTCGCCAGCTCGAAGACGGACGGGTCCGTCAGGTGCAGGCACGTGGCGATCGCGACCTCATCGGTGTTGCGGATCTTGTGGAGGATACGGCTATGACGCATGGATTGGCCTCTTCGCGAAATACGACTCCGGACGGAACTCGGCACCGATTCTCAAGTCCCACGCTTGTCATCCTGAGGTACTCCGAAGGATCTAGCCGCGCGAGAGAGGGTCCTTCATTCGCGGCTAGATCCTTCGGAGTACCTCAGGATGACAACTACGCTCAACGCGACGACCGTCGCGCGTGCGCTGGACTCTTAGTCAACCTTCAACCGCAATATCATCTCGATCTCGGTGCTTGCGCCCAGAGGCAGCTGCGCCATGCCCAGGGCGGTGCGGGCGTGTCGGCCGGCTTCGCCGAAGACGTCGCGGACGAGCTGGGAGGCGCCGTTGATGACCAGGTGCTGGTCGGTGAAGCCGGGATCGGAGTTCACGTAGCCGGTGATGCGGACGATGCGATCGATCCGGTCAAGCGAGCCGATCGCGTGCCGCACCGCCCGCAGCACGTTGGCGGCGCACAGGGCGGCGGCGCGGGTGGCGTCGTCGAACGGGATTTCGCTCGGCACCTTGCCCTTGCTGACGAGCACGCCGTCCTTGAACGGCACCTGGCCCGATGCGTAGATCATCGGCCCGTCGATGACCAGGGCATCAACCAGCGCCCCCTCCTTCGCGACGTAGTTCAACGGGTAACCCAGCGATTCCAGCTTCTTCTCTCGTTCGCTCATGATGGGGGCAGTGCCTCGGTGAAGAAACGCAAACTGTTGCCGTAGAAGATCGCATCGCAGTCGGCATCGGAGAAGCCGCGCGACTTGAGCACGTCGGCGAGCCGTTGGACGTCTGCAATCGTAACCAGTTCCAGCGGCGTCTGCTCGGTGCCGTAGCCGCCATCGAGGTCCGTGCCGATGGCGATGTTCCGCACGTTGCCCGCCAGGTCGGCGATGTGCTGAACGTGGTTGGCGACGTCCGCCAGCGTCGTCGCGTCGCGCGGCATCTGGCCGGCCTTGTAGTTCGGCACGAGCATCCACGAATCGAACGCCATGCCGATGATCGCGTCGCGCTCGATCAGGGCGCGGAGCTGGTCATCGGAGAACTGCCGATCGCCCGGCGCGATCGCGCGGCACATGTTGTGGCTGGCCAGCACGCGCCCGCTAAAGCATTCGAGGGTCTCGAAGAAGCCGGGCTCGGCGCAGTGCGTGAGGTCGACGATCATGCCGAGCCGCTCGAACTCCTTGAGCAACTCTCGCCCCGCCGGCGTGACCGGGCCGGCCGATCCCGTGCCGAACGCGTACGGGTGCGGCCCGTAGTGCGCCAGCCCGACGCAGCGCAGCCCGCGGTCCCACCATGCCTGCGCCTGCTGGGGATTCACGATCGGATCCGCGCCCTCCATCGCGATGACGACGCCGATCGGCCCGCCGGGCGATTCGACCCACCGCCGCACGTGCTCGCGGAACGCGGGGGCGGTGCTGATCAGCGTGATCTCGCCGCGCTGTGCGAGCAACCGGTAGTACTCGACCTGCGCCGCGCCCACAGCCGAGGCGATCGTTTGATCCGGGAAATCCAGGTCGCGGCGCGTGAACCCCGTGGCGCGGCGCGAAGCGGGCTTGGCGCGCGACAGGACCGTCGCCAGGCACACGGCAACGTTCCCACGGCGCATCTCCGGCAACGAGACCGTCGCCCGCCCCCGCGCGCGGTGATCGGTCATCTCCGCCTCGGCGGCATTCATTTCCGCCAGCGGACGGGTGAGATCGCGGTCCCACTGGATCGCGTTCCAGGAAAGATCGAGATGGGTGTCGATGATGGGTCGCATGTGGGTTTAGGTTAAGCGAGGCCGAGGAGCGTTAGTGAATCGCGATGGATCATCTTCTCGATCTCATCGGTCTTCAACCGTGGCAGGGCGGTGCCTTCGAGCATGTTGTTCAAGCCGCGGATGCCGTCGATGCTGGCGTTGACGTTGGTGAACGGGAAATCCGTGCCGAAGAGCACTTTGCTCCACACGCCGTACTCCTGCACGAGCATGAGCGAGTGATACAGCTGGAAGGGGCGATAGTGCAGCGCGCTGACGTCGGCGTACACGTTCGGGTGCTTGCGGATCGTGGCGACGCATTCGCCTTCGTACGGATGGCTGAGGTGGGCCATGATGATCTTCACGTCGGGGAAGCGGATGGCGACGTTGTCGATGAGGCGCGGCAGCGTGCACTCGAGCGGCGCCTGGCTGAGGTACGTCGTTCCCGTGTGCAGGAGGACGGGCAGCTTGTGTTCGGTCGCGTAGCGCCACATCGGATCGAGCTTCGGATCGTCGGGTTTGAACCCCGCGTACATCGGCAGCAGCTTGATTCCGCGCAGGCCGAGTTCGTCGCGCCCGTCGCGCATCTCGCGCTCCCAGCCGTCCTGGGTGGGGTCGAGGGACATGAAGCCGATGAACGTTTCCGGATGTTTGGCGGCGAAGTCGGCGACGAACCGGTCATGCGTCCAGATTTCGCTCAGCCGCGCCTTCCCGCCGAAGATGATCGCCCGCGTACCGGGCGGGGAGGTTCGACGGTAGTCTTCGACCCGAATGGTGCGGTCGATCTCGACCCCGGGACGCGCCCGCTGCGACTGCGCGCGATGGCCCGGACCGAAGCAGGACGGGTAGTCCCAAGCATGCATGTGAACGTCGATTACCATCGCGCGCGTCCTTGGTCGATAAGGCTTGTCGTTGAAACGTCTTGCGGGTAATCCACTAACGGAAATCCGCGCTGACGTCAGGGTTGTTTTGTTGACACATTGCGACCATCTATGTAGACATGATATCGCGCGTGATGCCTTCTGCAAGATGAAAACGAGCGACCCGACGAGTTCCATGCGTGACGTCGCCTATCGCGGCATTCGCCGGCTATTGGTGCTCCAGCGCATCCCCGAGGGCCAGCGCCTGCGCGAGCCGCAATGGGCGGAAGAGTTGGGCGTGAATCGGTCCGCCCTGCGTGAGGCCTTCGCGCGGCTCGAGGCGGAGGGGCTCATCGAAAAGGGCGAGCGCACGGGGTACTTCGTTCCCCGGCTCAATCAATCCGATCTCGAGGAGATCAAGTTCGCCCGCGCCGTTCTGGAGTGCGCGGCCATCGACCTCATCTGCGCGGACCCAAAGCGTGCCGCCGCCACGTCGCGGGCGCTGCTGGCGATCTGCGAGGAGTTCGAAGCGTTCTCCCGATCCAAGTACTCACTCGGCACGAGCGAGGCCGACCGGCGATTCCACGAGAGCCTGATGGACGCGGCAGGCAACAAACGGCTGGCGATGCTCTACCATCGTGCGCCGCTCCCGCTCGTGCGCGTGCGGATCGCGACGGAAGAGAAGTGGTTCGAGCAGTGCCGCCTCACCGCCGCCGAGCACCGCGGCGTCGCCGAGGCGATCGGCGCTGCCGATAGTTCCAAGGCCCAGTGTTTGCTGCGTGACCACCTGCATGCCCGCCATGACCTTCCGATGCCTGCCTGAGCGAACTCGCCCATGAAGTCGACGTTGTCCTTACCCGTTCTGCCCAAGGCTGGCGCCCCCGACGCCCTCGCCGACGCCGCCGATGAATCGATGCGCGCGCTCGCGGACGAGCTCCGCGGCGCCCTTCGCGGGCAGGTGCGATTCGGCGCCCACGATCGCGCGCTGTACTCGACCGATGCGTCGCCGTACCAGGTGATGCCGCTGGGCGTCGTGGTTCCCGCCGACGCGGAGGACATCGCGACGGTGCTCCAGCGCTGCGCGCATCACCGCATTCCCGTCCTGCCGCGCGGGGGAGGGACGAGCCTGGCGGGGCAGTGTACGAACCGCGCCGTGGTGGTCGATCTCTCGGCCATGTGCCGACGCGTGCTGTGGGCGGACGTCGAGAAACGGTTGTGCGAAGCTGAAGCGGGCGTCAGCGTCGATGAGCTGAATCGTCAACTCACCAAGCTCGCGCCGGGGTTGCTCTATGCCCCCGACCCCGCGACGGTGGCGCAAGCGACGATCGGCGGGTGCATCGGCAACAACGCGGCCGGGGCGCGGTCGATCCTCTACGGCCGCACGAGCGAGAACGTCGCCGGCATCGAGGTGCTGCTCGCGACCGGTGAACGGTTGTGGCTGGAAGCCGGCGCGGGGCGCGAGAACGCGACGGCGAAACGCCTCGCCGTCGAAGTGGCGGACGTCGTGACGCGCCACGCGGACCTGATCCGCGCGCGCTTCGCCAAGACGATCCGCCGCAACGCGGGTTACGGGCTCGACCTGATCCTCAAGCAGCTTGACGCCGGCGTATCCCCCGAAGATCTCGATCTGTCCGGGCTCATCTGCGGCAGCGAGGGAACGCTCGCGATGGTCCTGTCCGCGAAGCTCAAGCTGCACCCGATCCACGAGGCGGTGGGGCTGGCGATCGTCTCCTTCACGTCGCTCGACGAGGCGATGGACGCGGTCAACCCGATCCTCGCGACGGGGCCCAGCGCGATCGAGCTGCTCGACGACGTCGTGCTCCGCGCCGCGCGCGGCAACGAGGTCTGCCGGCCGTACGTCGACCTGCTCCCGCGCACGCGCGGCGGCGCGGATCCGATGGCCGTGCTGTACGTCGAATACCAGGCCGGCGCGGCGGCGGAAATCGAAGCGGGATTTGCAAAGCTCGCCGCGACCTTGCCGGGCGCCGCCATCGAGCTCTATCGCGACAAGCCCGCGATGGCCAAGGCGTGGACGCTGCGCAAGAGCGGGGAGGCGCTGCTGCACGGTTTGCCCGGTCATCGCAAGCCGCAGACGTTCGTCGAAGATAACGCCGTGCCGGTCGAGAACCTGCCGCGATTCGTGCGCGGGTTCAAGGAGATCGTCGCGCGGCATGGCACGGAGGCCGCGTACTACGCGCACGCGTCAGTCGGGGTTCTGCACGTGCGGCCGATGATCGACCTGCACGACTCCGCCGACCGCGACCGCATGCGCAGCATCGCCGTCGAAGTCGCGGACCTGGCGCGCGCCTGCGGCGGCGTCATGTCGGGCGAGCACGGCGACGGAAAAGTCCGCGGACCGTTGCTCGAGCGCTTCTACGGCCCCGAGGTGATGGCCGCTTTCCGCGAGATCAAGCGGATCTTCGATCCTCTGGGCATCCTCAATCCCGGCAACATCGTCGGCGCCGGCGCGATCGAGTCGATCACCGAGAACCTTCGCGCCCAAACGGCCGAAAAAAGGCTCGCGTCCCCTTTTAAAAGGGGACGCGAGCCTTTTTCTGAGACGTACTTCGACTACGGCGACCAGGACGACTTCGGCCACGCGGTCGACATGTGCAACGGCGCCGGCTTCTGCCGCAAGACGGCGGGCGGGACGATGTGCCCGAGCTACCGCGGCACGATGGACGAGCGCCACAGCACGCGCGGCCGCGGGAACGCGCTGCGGCAGGCGATTCGGGTCGGCATCGGAGGCGGGGGTCCGCCCGCGTGGAACGACCCCGAGACGATGGCGACGCTCGATCTGTGCCTCAGTTGCAAGGCGTGCAAGACGGAGTGCCCGAGCAACGTCGACGTCGCGCGGCTGAAGGCGGAGTATCTCGCCCAATCATGGAAGGCCCGCGGCGGCGCGCCGCTGAAGGCGCGGGCGTTCGGTCATATCCGAAAACTGAACGAGCTGGGCTCGATCGCGCCGCGGCTGGCGAACTTCATCAACAATCTTCCGCCCGTGCGCGCGATCCTGAACCGCGCGCTGAACCTCGCGCCCAAGCGCTCGCTGCCGCCGTTCGCCAAGAGCCTGCACAAGTGGTTCCACCGCTCGTCTTCGACCCGGAGGCTCAGGCTCGAAGGGCGGCGTCGCGAACCGCACGGCGCGAGTGCGCCAAAGGTGCTGCTCTACGCCGACTGCTTCGCGACGTACAACGAGCCGAACGTCGGTCAAGCGGCCGTGAAGGTGCTGGAAGCGTGCGGCTACGAAGTGCTCTTGCCGCGCGTCGCCTGCTGCGGGCGGGCGATGATCTCCACCGGTTTGCTGCCCGATGCGATCGCCTCGGCCGACCGTGCGCTGGCCACCTTGTCACCGCTGATCGATCAGGTGCCGGCGGTGCTCGTGTGCGAGCCGTCATGCCTGAGCGCGATGACCGATGACTGGCTGCAACTGAAACTCAAGACGCCGCTGGAAACCCGGCTGAAGCTCGCCGCCAAGGCGATGGGGGTCGAGCAGTTCGTCGATCGCTTCTGGGATTCGCACCCGCGCCGGCCCACGGCGTCGGCGTCGGTCTCACCCGTCATCCTGCACGGCCACTGCCATCAGAAGGCGGTCGGCGGCGGCGATGAGACGAGCGCCCGCCTGCTCCGGCGGCTCACCAACGGCAACGTCACCGTCCTGCCAAGCGGTTGCTGCGGCATGGCGGGCAGCTTCGGCTACGCCGCCGACAAGTACGCGCTGTCGATGACGATCGGCGAGCTGTCCGTCTTCCCGCCGATCCGCGCCGCCGCAGCAGAAGCAACCATCTGCGCGCCCGGGACGAGCTGCCGGCATCAGATTCACGACGGCACCGGGCGCGTCGCGCGCCATCCCATAGAGTTCGCCGCGTCGCTATTGTGTGGAGATGAGCAGGGGCGCGAGACGCGCCCGCGTTCCGGCGGATGAGGTTCCTTTTTCAGCAGGAGACAGTTCCCGTGGTATTCGATCGCCTCGCGCACGCATCGTTGTACGAAGGCATGGCCCGGCACATCCGACATGCGTTCGAGTTCCTTCGCCGTTCCGATCTCGACACGCTGGCGGTGGGCAAGTACGCAATCGTGGGCGAGGACGCCTACGCGCTCGTCCAGTCGTACCAGACCAAGCCCGCCGAGCAGGCGAAGTGGGAAACGCACCGGCGGTACATCGACGTGCAGTTCGTCGCCTCGGGCGTCGAGCGCATGGGCTACGGCCACCTCGCCGACTTCCAGCCGATCAACGGGTACAACGAAGCGGGCGACTACCAGCTCTACACCGGCAGCGGCAGCGATATCGTGATGACGCCGGGGACCTTCGCCATCTTCAGCCCGCACGACGTGCACCGCCCGACCGGCGCGGTCGAGCAGCCGATCCTCGTTCGAAAGGTCGTGATCAAAGTTCGCGTTGATTGACGCGCCGCGTTTACTTTCTCGTCGCGCGCAACTAAGCCTAAGGCCATGGCTCATCGTTCCCTGCATCGGCCGTCGGTTCCGGGGGCGCTATCGATGCTCGCCATGCTTCTTGCCGGCGCAGCACCAGCCACTGCCGCGGATGATGCGCTCCCCGTCACGGGGCTGGCGAATCGTCCGCAAAAGGAAGAGCGCCTGTCGTTCCAGACGCAGGATCCCTACCGCCCGCGCGTGCACCTCAATGCCGATGTCGCGATGGTCTACGGCATCGATAAGACGCTGCCGGAGCGCATCAGAACCTGGCGCGATCAGGGCTACATCGTCCACGTGATGACCGGCGTCGCCTGGGGCGAATACCAGGACTACTACTTCGGCCGATGGGACGGGAAGAATCGCGAAGACGAAGCCCAGCGGATGAAGAACGGCGAGATCATCGGCCACGGCGGCGACGTCTACTACATGTCGCCCGGCGAAGATTACGGCCGCTACCTCTGCGAGGGCGTCAAGCGCGCACTCGACGCGGGGGCCGAGGCCATTCACCTCGAGGAGCCCGAGTACTGGGTCCGCGCCGGCTGGGAGGGCAGCTTCAAGCGCCAGTGGCAGGCGTTTTACAACGAGCCGTGGGTCGAGCCCGATTCGTCACCGGATGCGCAGTACCGCGCGAGCAAGCTCAAGTACCACCTCTACAAGAAGACGCTCACGGAAATCTTCGACTTCGTGAAGACGTACGGCAAAGCGCACAACCGCGACATCAAGTGCTATGTGCCGACACACTCGATGATCAACTACGCGCACTGGGGCATCGTGAGCCCGCAGTCATCGCTGCTCGAAGTCGGCGCCGACGGCTTCATCGCACAGGTCTGGACGGGCACCGCGCGCACACCCAACTTCTACGACGGCGTCGAGCGTCAGCGGACGTTCGAAACCGCGTTCCTCGAGTATGGCTCGATGCAGACCATCGTCCGCGCCAGCGGGAAGCGCGTCTGGTACCTCAACGATCCGATCGAGGACAACCCGCGTCACTCGTGGTGGGACTATCGCACGAACTGGGAAAGCACGCTGGTCGCGTCGCTCCTCCAGGCGGAGGTGTGGCACTACGAGATCATGCCCTGGCCGCACCGCATCTACGAACGGAAGTACCCGGCCACGCAACCGGGCACGGGCAACGCGGGCGACGACGTGCCGCGCATCCAGATCCCCGACGAATACGAGACCGAGTTGCAGGCCGTCATCTCCGCGATGGGCGACATGCGCCAGCCGGCCGACCGCGTCGGATGGGAGCACGTCGGCACGTTGAAGACGGGCGTGCTCGTGAGCGACACGCTGATGTTCCAGCGCTTCGGCCCGGACGCATCCGATTCGCACCTCGGCCACTTCTATGGTTTGGCGCTGCCGCTGCTGATGCGCGGCCTGCCCGTCGAGCCCGTCCAGATCGAAACCGCGCAGCTCGACCGCTACAAGACGCTGCTGCTGAGCTACGAAGGTCAGAAGCCGCCCGGACATGAGTTTCACGACGCCCTGACGGCGTGGGTCAAGGCGGGCGGCGCGTTGATCGTCGTCGACGACGACCGCGATCCGTTCCACAAGGTGCGCGAGTGGTGGAACAGCCGCGACATGCGGTACGCCACGCCGCGCCATCATCTGTTTGACAAGCTCGGCCTCGCCCATGACGCGACCGGCCAACACAAGGTCGGCCGCGGTTCGGTCGTGTTCGAAGGTCGCTCGCCGTCGCATCTGAGCCGCTCCGGAGGAGCGGACGGCGGGGCCGATCGTGTCCGCACCATCGTCAAGCAGGCGATGGCCGCAACGGGCCAGACGTGGAAGCAGTCGCCGGCGCTGGTTCTTCGCCGCGGGCCCTACATCGTCGCGGCCGGCCTCGATGACTTCGCGGACGGGGCAGGGGGAGCGGCAGGGGGGGCGACAGGGGGGGCGGCGGTCACGCTCAAGGGGCGCTTCATTCCGCTCTTCGACGCCGCCCAGCCGGTCGTCCACGAGTACGCCGTCGGCCCCGGCGCGCGCGGCCTGCTCGTCGACCTCGATCGTTACCCCAAAGACCACGTCGGCGTCATCGCCGCCGCCTGCCGCGTGAGCAACGAAACGGTGACCGACGAATCGGTCACGTTCGACACGATCGGCCAGGCCCAGACGAACGCAGTCGTCAGCATCCTCCTCGCGCGGCCGCCCAAACGCGTGACGGTCAACGGCGAACCACTGAACGCCGACGCCTTCGATCACGCGGACGGCGTGCTCCGCGTCCGGTTCCCGAACCTGGCCGAAGCCGTGCGCGTCTCGGTTGCGCGGTGACGGCGCATCGGCTCCGGCGGGAATACGAACATCAAGGCGGAGACGCTTCAGCAGAACGGTCTAAAGCGTATCACACGTCAAATGTCCCAGGTTTTGGAGTTCAAGCGCGACGCCGCCGGCCAAGGCCCGACGGCCGCGCGATTTGCGCTGCGGCGCGCCGTTGCGCGATTTCGCGATTGGGACATTCTGGGACTTTTCGGGACGCCGCGCCGGGCGGCCGACGTGA
>JBAUGM010000370.1:0-6449 GCA_049679725.1 Tepidisphaeraceae bacterium | reverse complement strand
CCCGAGCATTTGTTCAAGAAGAGCTCGGGCGGGACGCCCAAGCCACGATCATTCACACGTGCTCCCCGTGACTCACGGCGTCGTTCGCCACCGGCAAATCGGACAGCACCTTCCCGTCCTTCATGCGGATGATGCGCTTCGCGTGGCGGGCGACGTCCGGCTCGTGCGTGACCATGATGATCGTCTGCCCTCGCCGGTGCAGGTCTTCGAACAGGCCGAGGATTTCCGTCGTCGTGGCGCTGTCGAGGTTGCCCGTCGGCTCGTCGGCCAGCAGGATGGCGGGTCGGTTCACCAGCGCGCGGGCGATGGCGACGCGCTGCTTCTGCCCGCCGGAGAGCTGGTTGGGGCGGTGGGTCATGCGATCCGCCAGGCCGACGGTTTCCAGCGCCGCCTTGGCGCGGCTGCGGCGCGTCCACCAGCCGTCGCGCGCGTAGATCATGGGGAGCTCGACGTTCCGCAGCGCCGTTTGTCGCGGCAGCAGCTCGAACGACTGGAAGACGAACCCGATGCGCTCGTTGCGCACCCCCGCGAGCCGCCCGCCGGACATGGCGGAGACGAGCCGGCCGTCCAGCTCGTAGGTGCCGCTGGTGGGGCGGTCGAGGCAGCCGAGGATGTTCATCAGCGTGGACTTGCCGGAGCCGGACGTGCCCATGATGGCGACGTACTCGTTTTGCCCGATGTCGATGTCGACGCCGTCGAGCGCGCGGATGCGCTCCGGGCCGACGGTGTAATGCTTCTTGCAGTCGCGGATCTTGATGAGCATGGCAGCGTAAGCACGAAATCAGAAGCACGAAGCACGAAACAAATTCGAAGCACGAAGAAGCAAATCAAGGCGTCTATTCGGAATTGCGGAGGATGGCGCCAAAGATGTTCATCAGCTCGGTCGCCTCTTGCACGAGCAGGTCACGCTCGCGAAGCTGGGCATCGCCTTCCGGATAGAGGAGTCTCAGAAAAAGCCGACTCTCCTTTGACTCCTTCCGGCAAATCTTCACTCGCATGCGAAAATCCTTCTTGCTCAGCGAATCATTGGCCTCGAGATAGTTGGCCGCGACGGAGCCCGAAGCCCTGGTCAATTGCTTCGCGTCCTCCCTGTTGGTCAAGGTGCGCGGAAGCACCTTGATGAAGTCACGACACCGCTTCGCGAAGCGCTCCGTTCGCTCCTCCAGGTCGTACGGCTTCCCGCCTTTGTTTTCCCCTTTCTCCATTCGAATTTGTTTCGTGCTTCGTGCTTCGGATTTCGTGCTTACGAGTCAGCTTCCGCGGTCGTCGGTTGCGCCCGAGGTTTTGTCGCCGGCTGCGTCGTCGCGGCCTCTTCCTTCACGTCCTGGGCGTCCTTCAACCCCGGCAGGACCTTGTACGGGCCGGTGATGATCCGGTCGCCGACGTTCAGGCCAGAATCGATGACCGTGTGCGTCATATCGCCGGCTGAGATGGCGACCGGGGTCATGACGGCCTTGCCGTTGTCGACGCGGAAGACGACGGTCACCAGCGTCTTGTTCTTGTCGACCTCGGGACGGTCCTTGAGCCCTGCGGGGATGTCATCGAGCGGGCGACCCATGACGGCCTGCGTCGGGACTTTCACCACGCTCGTGTGCACCTTCGTCTCGATGTCGACGTCGGCGCTGAGCCCCGCGGGGATGCGGCGACCCTTGGTATCGAGCACGATGCGGGCGCGGTACCACTTGCCCTGCATCTGCCCGCCGCCGCCGCCCCCACCGCCCCCGCTGCGTTGCAACTCGGCGGTGTCGAGGCCGACGAGCTTGACCACGCCGTCGAACGTTTCATCCTGGTACGCGGTGATCCGCACCTTCGCCTTCTGCCCCTCTTTCACCGCGTCGATGTTGCTCTCGTCGACCTGCGCGTCCACCTGCATCTCCGACAGGTCGGACACTTCCATGATGACCGTGCCCGGGTTGTTCATCGTGCCCGTGACGACCATCTCGCCGGCCTTGGCGTTGAGGCGGGTGATGATGCCGTCGATGGGGGAGGTGATGGTCGTGTAGGCAAGGTTGTCGGTGGCGCGGAGGATCTCGGCCTCGGCGGCGTCGATGTTGTGCTTGAGGACTTTGAGGTTCAGCCTGTCGGCCTCGAGCTGGCGGACGGAGGACTCGAGCTGCTGCTCCAGGTTGCCCGCCTTCGCCTCGGCCGCCTCGGCGATGCTGACGGCGATGTCGCCGTCCTGCACGAGCTGGCGCTGTCGTTTCGCGTCGCGCTGGGCGTCGAGGTGCATGATGCGCGATGCCTCGATCTGCGCCATCTGCGCGTGGACGCGAGCCGTGGACTCCTCGAGCTGCGCCTTCTGCCCGGCCGCGCGGGCTTTGGTGGCGCGGAGCTGCGCTTCCAGTTCGGTCGCGTCGAGCTTCACGAGCAAGGCATCTTTGGTGACCTTCGCCCCTTCGTCGAAGGGCAGGTCGCGGATGCGCGCCGCGACGCGGGCGCTGATCTGCACCTTCGTCCGGGGCTGGACCTGCCCGGGAGCGCTGACGATCTCGACGAGGTCGCCGCGCGCCACGGGCTCGACGCGCACGTCGGTCGACTCCACCTTGCCGCCCGTGCGGTACTTCATCACCGTCGCGGTGACGCCGCCGCCGAGGATGACCACCGTCACGAGGACGGCCACCAGGATCTTCACGGTCGTCTGCGCTCTGCTTTCTACGAGAGGAAAACGCGGGGCAGGCTTGTCCGCCCATGCCCGGCGCGTGGAATTGTACGCTCCGCCGCAAAAGGGGACACCCCCTGCGGCGCCGGCCCACGGCCGCGCGACGTTTGTCCCGCTGCCGGGGGACGTTACGCGTCGCCCGCCCCGATGTATGACGCCGCCCGCGCTGCAAATTCCGGATTCGGGTGCATGGGGCGGCGCCCGCCGCTATCGTTCCCGCCGTGCGGAGCATTCGGGCTCAGTATTTTCTTTCGTTCGGGGTGCTGGGCTCGGTCATGCCGTTCCTCTCCGTGTTCCTGCGCGAGCGCGGGCTGAACAACGCGCAGGTCGGCTACGTCACCGGCGCCGCCAGCCTCGGCGTCGTGCTGACGCCGGTGCTCGTCACTCTGCTGGCCGACGCGGCGGTGGCGGGGCGGGTGCTCATGGCGGGCCTCTTCGCCGCCAGCGGCGCGCTGCTGGCGGCCGTGCTGGGGGCGCACGCCTTCTGGCCGATCCTCGCCTGCTACACGCTTCACTCGCTGGCCTACGCGCCGATCATCCCGCTGCAGGATGGCATTTACTTCGCGGCCGCCGAACGTGAAAAAAGACTCCCGACCCCTTTTCAAAAAGGGGTCGGGAGCCTTTTTTCGGTGCGGTCGTTGGGGCCCTATCACGTCGTTCGCGTGTGGGGGACGATCGGGTTCATCGTGCCCAGCGTCGTGCTCTACTTCTTCCTCACCGAAGAGAGCACGGTTGCGCCGGCGATGGCGTGCGCGATCGCGATGTGCGCCGCCGGCGCGGTCAACGCGTTCTTCCTGCCGCGCGAGGCGAACGACGAGATCGCCACGAAGGCGGAGCCCGATGCCTCTCGCCTGCCGACGGCGGCCGCGGCGCGGGCGCTGCTCGAGCCGCACATGCTCGTCTTCTGCGTCGCCATGGCCCTGCTCTACATGGCGTCGACGGGCTACTACCAGTTCTACCCGATCCACCTGACCGACGTGCTGCACATCGACAAGCGATGGGTCGGGCTCATCGCGGCGATCGGCGTGGTCGTCGAGATATTCTTCATGCTCGGCTTCGGGCGGCTGCGCGCCGCAATGACGCTGCGCGGGCTGATGATCGTGGGCGTCGGCTGCATCGCGCTGCGGCTTCTCTTGCTGGCGTTCGTGCCGACGCGGGCGGTCGCGATCGGCCAGCAGCTCCTGCACGGGATGACCGTGCTCGTCCTGCTCGTCGCGCCGCCGATCTACCTCAACGCGCGGGCGGGCGACGCGTATCGAAGCTCGATCCAGGGGTTGTACGCGATGACCGTCTCCGGCGCGGCCCGCATCGTCGGCAGCGTGCTCACGGGGATCGTCGCGGAATGGAGCATGACGGCCATGTTCGCGGGCTGCGCGGGGCTCTGCGTGATCGCGGCGGGATTGTTCTATTTTGCGTTCCGGGAGCACGTGACGGAGCCAAGTCGAGCCGGGATCGAGCAGCCTATACTTGGCGAACGACATGCGCGCACGTCCGATTGATCCATTTGCCCCTGCGAGGAAGGCATGAACCGCTGGCTGCTTCGTCGTCTGCTCGTGAGCGAATGCGAGACGCTGCTGGAGGCGCTCTCGACGCGTCAACACCTTCGACCGCACGAGCGGCTCGCGGATGCGCTGTCGTGCGCGAGCGCGGACCTCGGCGTTTGCCCGAGCGCGATCGACGCGGCGATGCGCTGGCTCGATCTCGACCCGG
Source organism: Tepidisphaeraceae bacterium (assembly GCA_049679725.1). Lineage (GTDB taxonomy): Bacteria > Planctomycetota > Phycisphaerae > Tepidisphaerales > Tepidisphaeraceae > DASYWJ01. The sequence continues at coordinate 2,080 of JBAUGM010000370.1, read as the reverse complement.
CGAGATCAATCGGCCGACTGCGCCGCACGGAACTGATGCAGTTGGCGCGCAGCATCCATCGGTTCTGGCGTCAACATGCCGCGCCGCAACAGCAGCCCGCGGGGCAGTCGTAATCCGCGCGACTTGCCTTCCGCCGGTCCGGTTGCCGAAGATAGATCCCAGAGATGCGTGGCAGAGGAATTACCAGTGGTCGCCGGGCGATCCGGCCGGACGCGACGTACTACCGGGAGACGCGCCGCCGCGATCTGTCGAGTGGCGCGCGACACCGGCGGTTGGCCCGGCAATGGTTGTTGGTCGTGGGACTCATTGCCGGCGTCGTCCTGCTCGTCGTTATCTTCGCAATCTGGCTATTCTGATGACTCCCGAAACGACGCCAACCCGCCTTGACCTGAAGAAGGAAGAAGGCCTCACCATCGACTGGCAGGATGGCCGGCGGGGCGTGTACAGCCTGACGCTGCTCCGCTCGATGTGCCCCTGCGCCCAGTGCCGCATCGTCCGCGATGGCTCTGATCCGCACGACATCTCGCCGGTCCCGAAGAAGAAGCCGCTGCTGACGATCCTGCCGGGCAACTACTCGGGAAAGATCACGGTGCTGAACGCCTCGCTCGTGGGCAACTACGCGCTGAAGCTCGAGTGGTCGGACGGGCACGACAGCGGGATCTATTCCTTCCAGTACCTGCGCGAGATTTGTCCCTCCTGATCAGAGAACATCTGCCCACGAATCTCACGAATCTGCACGAATGAGAGACGGCAGACTGATCCGCATTTGATTCGTGTCAATTCGTGAGATTCGTGGGCAAAATCCAATTCAAAGATCCGCCATCGCTTGCTGAAGTCGCCGCACTTCATGCAGCGCCATGCCGCCGAGTTTGGGGATGTGCGGGCCCATGTGCGGGACGATGGCGTGACCCAATCCCAATCGCGAGGCTTCGCGCAGGCGCGTCTCCAATTGGGGGACGGTTCGCACTTCACCGCCCAGCCCGAGCTCGCCCACCGCGAATGTGCCGGGCGCCATCGGACGGTTCAGATGTGCCGACGCGATGGCCAGGGCCACGGCCAGGTCGATTGCGGGTTCCTGAACCTTCACGCCGCCGGCGACGTTGACGAAGACATCGTCGGCGGCCAGGCGCATCTCGGCGCGTTTCTCGAGCACGGCGATGATCATGCCGACGCGATCGGCGCTGACGCCGCTCACCTTGCGCTTGGCGGCGCCGATGACGCTGCTCGCCGTCAGCGCCTGCACCTCCACCAGCAGCACGCGGCTGCCCTGCATCGCGGCGGTGATGACGGAGCCGCTCGGTTGCCCGCCCCCTTGTGCCCCCCCTTGCCCCCCCGTGCCGTACTGTTCGACGAAGAGGTTGCCGGGGTCGACGACGTCGCGGAACCCTTCGCCGGTCATCTCGAACAACCCCACCTCGTGCGTGCTGCCGAAGCGATTCTTCTGGCAGCGGACGATGCGGTGCGCGTGGAACCGGTCGCCCTCGAAGTAGACGACGGTGTCGACGATGTGCTCGATGATCTTCGGCCCCGCGAGCGTGCCGGCCTTGGTCACGTGGCCGACGAAGATGACGGCGATGCCCGTGAGCTTCGCCAGGTACACCAGCTCCATGCAGCAGTCGCGCAGCTGCGTTACCGAGCCCGGGGCGGCGGGGACGTCGGGTTTGTAGATCATCTGGATCGAATCGATGATCACGACGGCGGGATTGACCTTGTGGATCTGGTTGACGATGCGCTCGACGTTGGTTTCGGCGAGGACGAGGAGGTTGGGCGAGGAGACGCCGAGGCGGGCGGCGCGGAGTTTTGTCTGGCGCGCGGATTCTTCGCTGGTGACGTAGAGGACCTTCAGATTTTCGATTTTCGATTTTCGATTTGCGATTGAAGGGGAGGCAAGGGAATTCGCGACCTGGAGCAGCAGCGTGGATTTGCCGATGCCCGGCTCGCCTCCGACGAGGACGGCCGATCCCGGCACGACGCCGCCGCCGAGGACGCGGTCGAACTCCCCGATGCCCGTGCCGATGCGCGGGGCGTCCTCGTGATCGATGTCCGCCAGCGGCAGCGCTTCGGCGCCGCGGGCGAGATC
>JBAUGM010000369.1:0-8426 GCA_049679725.1 Tepidisphaeraceae bacterium | reverse complement strand
TGTCATCCTGAGGTACTCCGAAGGATCTAGCTTCGAACGGAAGGGCCTCGCCGATTGTGGCTAGATCCTTCGGAGTACCTCAGGATGACCATTGCGACGGACGTTCGAGAATCGTGCGCTCCTATTTAGCGGAAGATGAAGGGCCCTCCCGATCGCGGCGAGATCCTTCGGAGTACCTCGGCTCAGACGCTCTCAGGGTGACCCGCGCAATGCGCGCGCCTAACGTTCTCCTTTGCTCCCCCCGGCGCAGGGATGGACGGACGTCAATGAAGGTCGACAAGCACGCCGCGGTTCACGCGATCGAGGAAGCCAGTCTCCTCCTCCCGCCGGAGCCTCCTCCATCGCCGCTGCCCGAGACGCGCCAGATCGGCGGCCGCAAGTTCGTGACGGCCGCCTTGCTGCTGGTGATGGTCCTCGTCTCGATGGAGCAGACGATCACGAGCACGGCCATGCCGAGCATCATCGGCGATCTCCACGGCCTCGAGCACTACTCGTGGGTTGCGTCGATCTACCTCCTCGCCTGCACGGTCACGATGCCGCTCTACGGCCGCCTCGCCGATGCGTTCGGCCGCAAGCCGGTCATCGTCGCGTCGCTGCTGATCTTCCTGGCCGCGTCGTTGCTCGCATCGTTCGCGACGACGATGACGCAGCTCATCGTCTACCGCGGCCTGCAAGGGTTCGGCGCGGGCGGGGTGATGCCCGTCGTGCTGACGATCCTCGCCGACATCTACACGCTCGAGGAACGCGCCCGCATCCAGGGTTTCTTCAGCGGCGTGTGGGGCACGTCCGCCCTCGCGGGGCCGGCGCTGGGCGCGCTGCTCGTGCACACGCTCGGCTGGCGCTCCGTGTTCTGGATCAACCTGCCGATCGGGCTGCTCGGGCTCGCCGTGCTCGTCTGGAAGTACCACGAGCGACGCGAGCATCACGAGATGGATCTCGACCTCCCCGGCGTCGCCTCATTGGCCGTCGCCAGCACGGCTCTGCTCGCGCTCGTCTCCGGCATGGGGCCGACGGGATGGTCGTGGGCGACGATGGCGATCCTCTCCGTCCTCACGCTCGCCGCGATCGCCTATTTCGTTCGGCACGAGCGCCGCGCCGATCACCCGATCCTTCCGCCGCAGCTCGTGATGCGGCGTGAGATCGGCGCGTCGATCCTCGGCAGTTGCCTGTTCGGGGCCGCCTTCCTGAGCCTCGACACGTATGTCCCGCTCTACATCCAGGGCGGCCGCGGCGGCGACGCGAGCGCGGCGGCATCGGTCGTCACGCCGGTCATGCTCACCTGGGCGATGAGCGGCATGATCGCCGCGCCGGCGCTGGTGCGCTGGGGGTTCCGCAAGACAGCGACCGTCGGCGCGACGCTGATCGTGCTCGGCTTCGCCGGCTTGTTCGCCTGCGCGATGACCGATGCGCCCCGCTGGATGATCACGGCCACGCTCTCGGTCACCGGCTTCGGGTTCGGGCCGGCGTCAATGGCGTTGCTCATCGTGGCGCAGGAGTCGGTCGAATACCGCCAGCGCGGGATCGTCACGAGCTCGATCAGCTTCTTCCGCACGATGGGCGGCGCGGTCGGCATCGGGTTGCTGGGCGCGACGTTCAACGTGATCGTCTCCGGCGACATGGAGCGGCTCCGCGCCGCGGGCGTGACGCCGGCCGAGCTGCTCGACCCGCACGCGCACGCGACCTTCCCGCCGGCCGTGCTGAGCGCGGCGCAGCGGATGATCGCGCAGGGGCTGACGTGGGTGTTCGCGGCGATGCTCGCCGTCGCGGCGGCGCTGTGGTTCGTCACGCAACTGATGCCGTCAGGACGGCGCGCCCCCGGTGCGTCAACGCTCGAGGCGCTCGACGCCAAACTCAATTGAAACCGCGCCCACCAAACGTGGGGAAGGTCAGAACGTCATTCCCTCTTCCTCTTGGCGTTCTTCGCGTTCTCGGCGTTCTTTGCGCTTGTCTTTGAGATGAAGAAGCTCGGGCGGGACGCCCATTCCACGCGGGCGCGGCTACGCCATCTTCGCGATGGGCTGATGGCTCGGTGCATTCGCGCGCTCTTGCGCATACGCGATGTCCCGCCGCATCTGCGCCTTCAGCGCGTCAACATTCGCGAACTTCCACTGCTCGCGGACCCAGTCGACCAGCTCGACTTCGATCGCCCTTCCGTACAGGTCCCCGTCGAACCCGATCAGGTGGGCCTCGACCTGCCGCTGGTTCTCGCCGAAGGTCGGCATGGTGCCGATGCTGACGGCGGCGGCGTGGGTTTTGCCGTCGATCGTCGCGCGGCCCGCGTACACGCCGTCCGGGGGGATGAGTTGTTCCGTCACGCGCAGGTTCGCGGTCGGCACGCCGATCGCTCGGCCGCGCTGGTGGCCCTTCACGACTTCGCCGCGCAGCGCGTAGCCGCGGCCCAGGCAGATCGACGCGTCGCGCACGCGGCCGTGCGCGGTGAGCCAGCGGATGAGGGAGCTGTTCACTTCGACCACGGTCAGGTCGCACAGCGGGACGGATACGCCCTCGATGATCTCGAGCTTGACCGGACTCGAGCCCGCCCACTCGCGCAGTTTGTCGATCGTCCCGCCCCGGCCTTTGCCGAAGTTGAAGCTCTTGCCTTCGACGATGTGTAGCGGGCGAACTTCGTCGCGAAGAATCTGCCAGAATGCCTCGGCCGTCAGGTTGAGGACCTCGGGATCGGGTGGGAGCTCGACCAGGTCGTCGACGCCCGCGTCGGCGAGCAGCTCACGTTTCATCGCCGGCGGCGTCAGTCTTGGCGGCGCGAGGTCCGGGCGCAACACCGTCAGCGGGTGCGGCTCGAAGGTGACGACGGCCAACCGCGCGCCGGGCGCGAGCAGTCGCTTCGCCGTTTCGACGATGCGGCGGTGGCCGAGGTGAAGGCCGTCGAAGTTGCCGACGGACAGCACGCCGCCGGGCGCGAGCGACCGCAGCCCCTGCAAGCCTTTGGAGACGTTGATCGATGTCGACTGTGTCATGCTGAGCCGCGGAATCATATCCGAAGTTCACACGGCGCGGGCGGCGCGTACACTGTGGCGGTCGGAGTGGACTCGCCTGTGTCATCCCGAGGTACTCCGAAGGATCTGGCTGCAAACTGAAAGCTTCCATCCTCGGCTAGATCCTTCGGAGTACCTCAGGATGACAGCTCGCGGCTTCTCGGAACAACGCGAACATCCGCTCAATGCAACGCCCTGGGAGGACCGCATGAAATCGCTTCGCACCGCTGCCCTGCTGCTCACGATCACCTCGCTCGCGCCCGCCGCCATCAAGACGGAGACGGTCGAGTACAAGCAAGGCGACACGACCCTCAAGGGCTTCCTCGCGTACGATGACGCCAGCGCCGACAAGCGGCCCGCCGTCATCATCGTGCACGAGTGGTGGGGAGTGACGGACTACACGAAGCGCCGCGCGCACGACGTCGCGGCGCTCGGCTACGTCGCGTTCGTCGCCGACATGTTCGCAGACGGGAAGACGGCAAAGGACGCGAAGGAAGCCGCCGCGCTGGCCGGCGCGATCAAGGGCAACCCGGACCTGCTCCGCGCCCGCGCGCAGGCGGCGCTGGACGTCGTGAAGAAGCAGCCGCTTGCCGACGGCGAGCGCGTCGCGGCCATGGGCTATTGCTTCGGCGGGACCGTCGCGCTCGAAATGGCCCGCGCCGGCATGCCGTTGCTCGGCGTCGTCAGCTTCCACGGCGCGCTGTCGACCCAGAACCCCGCCCAGCCCGACAAGCTGAAGGCGAAGGTGCTCGCGCTGCACGGCGCCGACGACCCGTTCGTGCCGGCGGAGGAGGTGCTCGCCTTCGGCAAGGAGATGCAGGACGCCAGGGCCGACTGGCAGCTCGTCGCGTACGGCAACGCGGTGCACTCATTCACGAACCCGAACGCCGACAAGTTCGGCATCCCCGGCGTCGCCTACAACGAGAAGGCGGACAAGCGGTCGTGGGAGGCGATGAAGGGATTCTTCGCGGAGATCTTCCGGTAGGTGTATGGCGTGGGGAGTTACGTCATCCTGAGGCGAGTCTTACGAGCCGAAGGATCGCGGGCTCGCTGATCGCTCTCGATCCCGCGAGATCCCTCAGGTCGCCTTGGCTCCCCTCGGGATGACGTGCAACGACCTGACGACGGTCATCGAGAACGTTGCCCAGAGGGGAGTGGGAGAAGTGCATTACCCCTGCGGCGGCGGGAGATCGGCGATGAAGTCGGACAACTGCTGGGCTGTCGGGCTCACGCCCGTGCGGACGTAGAAACCGCTCAGTCCAACGCCGACGCACAGGCTTTGCGGCAAACTGAACCCCAGCACGCAGCCGAGGCAGAAGCCGGCGTTGAAGTGGTCGCCGGCGCCGGTGCTGATCTTCGGCTGCTGCACGAACGGGCCGGCGAAGTGCGCGACTTCCGTCTCCGTCGCCGCGGCGGCGCCTCGCCGCGGGTGGATCACGACGCACGCGACGTTCAGCGCCGCGCGGATGGCGGCGGCGTTCGATTCGATCGCGTCTTCCGGGTCGCGCGCGCCGGGCAGCCCCAGCACATCCGCGATCTCCACCGATTCCTTCAGGTTCAGCCCGAGGATCACGTCGATCTGGTTCTGGAAGCGCGTCAGCAGCCGCAGCGCGTCGAGGATGTCCTCGTGCGTGCGCTTCTCCGGGTCGGCCAGGTCGACGAAGAGCTTGCGCGTGCGCCGCTCGGCATCGGGGATGACGTCGTCGAGCATCTGCGCCCAGATGCGGCTCATGTGCGGCAGCATCGTCCAGTTGACCATGCCGATCAGCCGCGACTGCGCCATGAGCTGCTTGAACCGCTCGCGGCCGAGGCGGGCGATCAGGTTGTCCCACGTCACCTCGTCCAGCGGCGTGAGCTTGCCGAGCATCAGCTTCCCGTCCTCGAACTCCAGCGCATCGGTGTGCGCGGGCTCGGCGATGCTGATGACGGTCGTGCGCTTGGCGAAATCCTCGAACACGGGGTGGACGTTGGGGTAACCAAGCGCGCCGACGTACGTCACGCCCATCCCCGCGCTCGACAGCGCGTTGGCCATGAGCGGCCCGTTCCCGCCGAGCTTCATCTGCTTGACGACCAGCTCGTAGTTGCTCGAGTGCCCCGTCGCCCCCGCGATCTTGCGGCCGAGCTGGTCGATCGTCTTCACCGCGTCGTACGTGGCGTTGTCATGACGCTTGTCCACGACGGCGATGATCTCGTCGACGAACCCGTCAAGCCCGACCAGAGCGCGAACGTCCCCCAGCGACGGCGCGGCCGCCGCAAGCTTGCGGCTGGTGAGCTCGCAGACTTGTTCGCGGGTGAGTTGCATTCGAGCTGCGTTCGATTACTCGATCACCCGCGTCACCGGCATGGCGGTGTGCGAGGGCGGGACGATCGTGCCGCGGTGCACGATGGCCTTGCCCGGCGGGATCCAGAAGTAGGTGAACGGGATGATGACGAAGTTGCCGAGCCCGATGAGCGGATCGGCGACGTAGTTGATCGTATCGTCGCGGCTGGGCTCGAAGGTGAGGCGCGTGGCGCCGGCTTCGACGGCGCCGCTGGCGTAGTAGGCGGTCGAGCGGTCCCAGTCGCGGATCTGCATCGCCTCGTCGACGATGAGCGGCGCGTCGTTCAGCGCATCCGGTTGCAGGGGGGGGATCTTCTGGCAACCGGTGAGGAGGAACGGGGTCGCTGAAGCGACCACCGCCGCGCTGCACAGGAGAAGACGTCGAGGCGAGGCGTTAGGGGCTGAGAACATTGTTCAGATCCTTCTTGAGTCCGTCGCGGTCCAGGTTTCCGATGTCCCCGCCGCTGACGTCACGGCTCATGTCGGGCTTGTAATTCATCGGGTCGCGCAGCGCTGCGTCTTGCCGTTCGTGCATGCTCATCGGCTGCGTCGTCGGCGGCTTCTTATCGGCCGCGCAGCCGGGGAACATCGACAGCATAGGCCCAACGAACACCACCGATATCGGCACCAGACGCCGCAATCCTGTTCCGCGTTTCACGCGATCGCTCATCGGTGGCTCCCTTCGGCGGCGAAATCGCTCATGTAATTGGGCGATTCCTTGGTGATCGTGATGTCGTGCGGGTGGCTCTCGGCCATGCTGGCTGCACTGACGCGGCAGAAACGGGCATTCTTGCGCAGCTTCTCGATGGTTTCGGTCCCGCAATATCCCATCCCCGCCCGAACCCCCCCGACGAGCTGGTAGACAAAATCGCTCAACGGCCCCCGGTACGGCACGCGACCCTCGACGCCTTCCGGCACGAGCTTGCTCGACTCCCGGACGCCCGCCTGGCCGTAGCGATCCTTCGACCCCTGAATCATCGCCCCCATGCTACCCATGCCGCGGTACGTCTTGTAGCGCCGGCCCTGGTGAATCACGAGCTCGCCCGGCGATTCGTCCAACCCTGCGAACAAGCTGCCCATCATGACCGAGTTGGCGCCGGAGGCGATGGCCTTGGTGATGTCGCCGCTGTGACGGATGCCGCCATCCGCAATCACGGGAACGCCCGCGCCCTCCGCGACGCTGCACGCCTGGAAGATCGCCGTCACCTGCGGCACGCCGACGCCGCTGACGATGCGCGTCGTGCAGATCGCGCCCGGGCCGATGCCGACCTTCACCGCGTCGACGCCCGCGTCGATCAGATCCTTCGCGCCCTCCGCCGTCGCGATGTTGCCGGCGATCACCTGGATCGTCCAGTTCTTCTTGATTTCGCGCACCGTCTCGATGACGTTCTTGCTGTGGCCGTGCGCCGTGTCGACGACGATCACGTCGACGTCGGCCTTGATCAGCGCCTCGACGCGCTCGAAGTTCTTCACGCCCGTGGCCGCGCCGACGCGGAGCCGGCCGCGCTTGTCCTTGCAGGCGTTGGGGAACTGGTGGAGCTTGTCGATGTCGCGCATCGTGATCAGCCCCGCCAGCCGCCCTTCCTTGTCGGTGAGCAGGAGTTTTTCGACCTTCGAGCGATAGAGGATGCGCTCGGCCTCTTCGAGGCTGGTCTCCTCCGGCGCGGAGACGAGGTTTTCCTTCGTCATGACGTCGCCGATCCTGCGGTTGTCGTCCTCCTGGAACTTCAGGTCGCGGCGGGTGAGGATGCCGACAAGACGGGGGCGAGGGGCAAGGGGCGAGGGGCGAGCGGAGCGGCCGGCGTTCTCCCCCTCTTGCCCCTTGCCCCTCACCCCTTGCCCCTCTCCATCGACGATCGGGATGCCGCTGACGTTGTACTCGCGCATGATCTTGCGCGCCGTCGCGATCGTGGCGCTGGGCGGGAGCGTGATCGGGTCGACGATGACGCCGTTCTCGCTCCGCTTCACCTTCTCCACCTCGCGGGCCTGGTTCTCGATCGAGAGGTTTTTGTGGATGATGCCGATCCCCCCCTCCTGTGCCAGCGCGATCGCCAGGGCCGACTCGGTGACGGTGTCCATCGGCGCGGAGATCAGCGGAATGTTGAGCTCGATCGAGCGCGTGAGGCGCGTGTGCGTATCGGCGTCGGAGGGGACGAAATCGCTGCGGGAGGGAATCAGCAGGACGTCATCAAAGGTGATGCCATCGTGCAGGATCTTCGAGTGTTCCATGTGACAGTGTTACGGCACCGGCGGCGGGGAGTCAAGCCGCACCCATGGAGTTGAACCGCAGATGAACGCGGATGAACGCAGATGTGAAGATTCAGATTTGACCTGCGTTTGCCCGCGTGCCTCCGCGGCTCCATCAATTCGGCTTCTTGATCACGAAATCGTCGAACTGCGTCACGCTGTCCGCTTCCGTCCAGAGCCCGAAGTTGCCGGGGTCGCGGAAGGTGTCGTCGTCGGTTTCGATGAGCATGATGTCGTTGAAGTAGACCTGGAAGTGTCGGCCGGAGACGACGAAGCGGAGCTTGTGCCACCTGTTCGCATCGACGCGCGCCGGCTGCCCGACGAGCAACGTGCGCCGGCCCTGCACGACGCAGTAGAGGCGGACGTTGCCCTCCAGCGCATCGGCGCGAACGACGTAATAGTTGTTGCGGTCGATGCACCGCGCCGCGAGCCCGCCCGCGCGGGCGCTTTCGCCGGCGATCGGCTTGAGCTGCACTTCGAGGTCGATGTCGGCGACCTTCACCGAGTCGTACAGGCACAGCGCGAACCGGTCGGCCGCGCCCTTGGCGTCGCGCTGCGCGAGGACTTTCGACCCGCTGGGCGCGTCTTTGACCTCTTCGACGACCCACGTCCCCTCCTTCTCGTTCCCGGTGACGGCCGGCGTGAAGAACTTCGGCGGCTGCCCGGTTTCGTCGGCCTCGAAGTTGACACGCCGCTCGGCGAGTTGGGCGGCAAGCAAACCGAAGAGCGACAGCACGATCACGATCGGCTTCGTCACGGTGCGCATCAGTGCACTGTACCCAAGGCGGGGCAGAGCGTCAGCGCCGCCCGCGCCGTTTCGCCGTCACGGGCAGGGCGATCGCCTGTGGACACTCCAGTAGGGG
>JBAUGM010000368.1:0-9831 GCA_049679725.1 Tepidisphaeraceae bacterium | reverse complement strand
CCCCTACTGGAGTGTCCACATGCGATCGCCCTGGCCAGCGCGACGGTCGCCAGCGCATCGAGCCGTCCCGCGCGGTAGGCTTGCCTCCGATTGGGAGGCCGGGTCATTCGAACCATCTATTTCATCGTGATCCTCGCCCTGTTCGGCAGCGCCGCGCTCGCGGCCGATGCACCGGCGGACCGGGAGAAACTTCGCATGGACGTGCTGAAGCGGATGCAGGAGGTGATGGGAGAACAGCCGGATCGCTCGCAACTTCCGTCGCTGGACCTGAAGATCACCGAAACATTCCAGGGCGACGGCTACCGGCGTCACACCGTCTCCCTCGCCAACCTCTTCGACGAGCGCGTCACCGCGTACCTCTACGTCCCCGACAACATCCAGCCCGGCCAGCGCCGCCCCGGCGCGCTGGCCCTGCAATCGACCGGCATGGAGGGCAAGCAGATCGTCGACGGCCGCGGCCCACGCGGGCAGAGCCGCGCGTACGGGCTGGAACTGGCGCAGCGCGGCTACGTCGTCATCGCGCCCGACTACCCATCGTTCGGCGAGCAGGCGAACTACGACTTCGCCGCGTCCCGCTACGCGTCCGGCACGATGAAGGCGATCAGCGACAACCTCCGCTGCATCGACCTCCTCCAGTCGCGCGACGACGTCGACGCCGCCAGGATCGCCGTCATCGGCCACTCCCTCGGCGGACACAACGCGCTGTTCACCGCCGCGTTCGACGAGCGCATCAAGGCCACCGTCACCAGCTGCGGCTGGACGCCGTTCCACCACTACTACGGCGGCAAGAAGCTCGCGAACTGGGCACAGACGCGCTACATGCCGCGCGTCACCAGCGTCTACGGGAACAACGCGGACAAGATGCCGTTCGACTTCCCCGAGCTCATCGCCTCCGCCATCGCGCCGCGCGCGGTCTTCTCGAACTCGCCGATCAACGATTCCAACTTCGACGTCGAAGGCGTTCGCCTCGGCAGCGCGGAAGTCAAACGCGCGTACGACGCCCTCGGTGTCGCCGACCGCTTTATCGTCCGCTATCCCAACTACGCCCACGACTTCGCGGACGACACGCGTCGCGAGGCGTACCGGTTCATTGACGCGCAACTGGGATTCACGCCGGTGCGCGATGTGCTGTAATACGAATCCGGCTTGATTTCGCGTGCGTTGTCATCCTGAGGTACTCCGAAGGATCCAGTCAAAATCGGTGAGGCCCTCGCGTTCGCAGCCAGATCCTTCGGAGTACCTCAGGATGACAGGCCGCGGATGCGCGCACGATTAAAGCCTGATCGATAAGTCATCGCCGTATGGCGCGTGCGGCGTGATCGTGGTCGCTCGATTCGCGATGAAAGCGACGACGCCCAACGACGCACGGTCGCGCGCACACCGTCCTCCCTCTCCCACGTACGCGGGGGGAAGAGGGGCGAACGGCGCTGGATTTCCGGTTCGTGCTCGATCTCAAATCCTCCTTTCCTCATCGCTCGCCCGATCCGTGCCCGCGCCGCTGACCGGGATCGGCCGCACGATCACCACGTCGCACGACGACTGCTCGCAACCTCCGGCCGCGTCCGAAGCTGCGCGCGTTGCGTAGGAAATGGGTTCGTTTTGCCTGCGGTGAGCTTGTCGAACCAGCAGGCCGTGCGGGTTGTCGGCGCTGCACGACGCCGGGACGAAGATCTCGAACGACTCGTCGGCCAGCGCGTACTCGTGATCGTTCCCTTCCCGCTTGAACGCCGCCGCCGACTGACGCGTGCGACGGCAGTATTCTTCGAGGCTGCTGACCGGGCTGCGATCGGTGAAGGTGACCCGCCTCCGGGTTGCGTCAGCGGTGGCGGGGGCGGTGGTCGATTCGGCGGCGACGGCAATGCCGGCGAACGTCAAAAAGGCGAGGATCGCGCACCACAGGTACCGATGCATCCGGTGTCCACCAGCAAACGATTCAAACTCTAGCACACCCGCGGTCGGCGAGCCGATGAATGGGACGTGGGGGACGCACGAGTTGGGCATTGCTCCTACGCTTTCGGGTGTACAATCGAGACATGGCGACATTGACGGTTCACCTTCCGGAAGACCTCAAGACGTTGGCGGAGTCGCGGGCTGCGGCGGCCGGGTGTGCGGACGTCGGGGAGTATCTCGCGCAGCTCATTCGCGGTGAGGCTGCCGCAGCGCCAGGGGGGCTCGTCGTCGACTCCGACGAACAACTCGAAGCGTTGCTGCTCCGCCGGCTCGACGGGCCGAGCGTGGCGATGGACGGCGCGGATTTCGACCGCATTCGTGCCCGGCTGCGCGCGCGAATCGACCCGGCTTCCGGGCACACACCGTGAGCCTGCCCGTCCGACGTCACGCCGACGTCGAGCAAGACATTCTCGACTTGGCCGCTTGGATCGCGCGTGATAGTCGCGACACGGCACACCGATTTCTCGACGCCGTCGAAGAAACGGTTGCGGGCCTTCGGCGCATGCCGGGCAAGGGGAGTCCGAAGAACTTGCGAGATCGGCGACTCGCTGGCGTACGGACTTGGGCGGTGCGTGGCTTTCCGAACCACCTCGTCGTCTACGAGGTTCGGCCCGACGAGGTGTACGTGTTCGCGATCGTACATGGTAGTAGACGGTATCAACGTCTGCTGAAACAGCGCATCTGAGCGGCCTCGCCGCGTCCACGCCTTGAAAGCCGTCTAAGATTCCCGTCTCCCCCGCGCCGCCCCCGCCCGCGAACGATTGTGTAATGCCCGGCGTATCAGTATCTTACCGCCCCTTTCGAAAGCCCCTTTCGGCAGGGTTAAACCCGGGTTTTTGGGTCACAATCAGCGAAAAGTATGCATCCGGGCGGCCTCGGCTGGTCGGAACGGGACGATCATTATCATGAATCAAGTGCGTAACGACATTCGAAACGTCGCCATCATCGCCCACGTCGACCATGGAAAAACGACGCTGGTCGATGCCCTTCTGCGCCAGAGCGGCAACTTCCGCGACAACCAGGTGCAGGACACCATGCTCGACTCCAACCCCCTGGAGCGCGAGCGCGGCATCACCATCCTGGCCAAGAACGTCGCCATCAACTACCTCGATCCCGTCACGAAGGAGACGATCAAGATCAACCTGATCGACACCCCCGGCCACGCCGACTTCGGCGGGGAAGTGGAGCGCGTGCTGTCGATGGCGGACGGCGTTTTCCTCCTCGTCGACGCCGCGGAGGGCCCGATGCCGCAGACGCGGTTCGTGCTCAAGAAGGCGTTCCAGCACGAGCTTCGGCCGATCGTCGTCATCAACAAGATCGACCGCCCCGATGCGCGGGCGGACGAAGTCCTGAACATGGTGTTCGACCTGTTCGTCGAGCTGGGCGCGGACGATGAGACGCTGGACTTCCCGGTGCTGTACGCCTCCGGCCGCGCGGGGACCGCGAGCTGGAAGCTGGAAGAGCCGGGCAAGGACATCAAGCCGGTCTTCGAAGCGTTGATGAAGCACATCCCCGCGCCGCACGGCGACAAGGAGAAGTCGCTTCAGATCCGCATCAGCAGCATTCAGTACAACGACTACGTCGGCCGGATCGGCGTCGGGCGCATCTACAACGGCGTGATCAAGAGCGGGCAGCAGGTTGCGATCGTGAAGCGCGACGGGACGGTCGTGAAGAGCAAGCTGCAGCAGCTTCAGGTGTTCGACGGCTTCGGCCGCAAGAACGCCGAAGACGCCGCCGCGGGCGACATCGTCGCGCTCATCGGCCTGGAGAGCGTCGACATCTCCGACAGCATCTGCGACGTGACCAACTCGCAGCCGCTGGAGCCGGAGGACGTCGAGCCGCCGACGCTGACGATGATGTTCAGCGTGAACACGAGCCCGTTCGTCGGCAAGGAAGGCAAGTACGTCACCAGCCGCAACCTTCGCGAGCGGCTCTTCAAGGAGTTGGAGAGCAACGTTGCCCTGAAAGTTGAAGAATCCGAGGAGAAGGGCGCGTTCAAGGTCAGCGGCCGCGGGTTGCTGCACCTGGGCATTCTCATCGAGAACATGCGGCGTGAAGGGTATGAGCTGTCGATCAGCAAGCCGCACGTGATCATGCGGAAGGACAAGGAGAGCGCGCAGGTGCTCGAGCCGATCGAGTACCTGGTCGTCGACGTGGCCGAGAAGAACATGGGCGGCGTGATGGAGCTCGTCGGCAACCGCAAGGGCGAGCTGGTCCGGATGGACAACCGCGAGGGCCAGGTCCACCTGGAGTTCACGATCCCCGCGCGCGGGCTGATCGGCCTGCGCACGCGCATGCTGACGGCCACCCAGGGGACGGCCATCATGCACCACAACTTCCACGAGTACGCTCTGATGCGCGGCAACGTTCCCAGCCGCGGGAACGGCGTGATGGTGAGCATGACGACCGGCACGGTAAATGCGTTCGCGTTGAACAACCTCCAGGAGCGCGGCTCGATGTTCGTCAGCCCGCAGGATCCGGTCTACGAGGGCCAGATCGTCGCCGAGAACTCGCGCGACAACGACATGGTCGTCAACCCGACGACGGCCAAGCAGCTGACGAACATGCGCACCACCAGCAGCGACGAGAACATCATCTTGAAACCCGCGCGGAAGATGACGCTGGAGCAGGCGCTGGAGTACATCGAGGACGACGAGCTCGTCGAGGCGACGCCGAACAGCATCCGGTTGCGCAAGGCTTTGCTCACCGAAAACGCCCGCAAGAAGGCCGGCAAGGCCAAGGCGGCGGTAGAGGTGGTTGAGGTCTGATACGGGTCGGCAATGAACCCACTCGGGCGAGCGTGTCCGCTGTGATCCTGAGTCCTCAGGTGGCTGCGCCACACTCGCGTGGGATGAAAACCGCGACTCCCGCAATCAAACGAATTCAACGCAAAGAGCGCAGAGTTCGCAAAGGGCGCAAAGAAGAAGCAAAGATGCTTCTCTTCTTTGCGATCTCTGCGATCTTTGCGATCTTTGCGTGGGCATTTTCAGAGCAGGTCACTCCGAAGGATCTGGCCACGAACGTGCTCGCCTTCCATGCTCGGCACGATCCTTCTGAGTACCTCAGGATGACCAAGTGCGCGCGGGACGCCCGATGTCCGACCTGCTCTTCGCCTATGGCACGCTGATCCCCGGCTGCGAGCCGGCGCACATGAGCGACCTGTGCGCGCGGATGGAGACCCTCGGCGATGCGACCGTGCGCGGCCTCCTCTACGACCTGGGCCGCTACCCCGGCGTCGTCGAGGGCGACGGGTTCGTCCGCGGGATCGTCCTTCGCGTGCCGCCGGATGCGTGGGACCGCCTCGACGCGTACGAGGGATGCCCCGTGCCGGGCGGCGGGGACGGGCTGTTCCGACGCATCACAACCCGCGCACAACTCGACGCCGGCGGAGAGGTCGCGTGCTGGCTGTACGTTTACGCGCGCGACGTGGACGACCGAGGCGCCGTGCCGTCGGGGGATTGGCGGCGTCGATAGGGTTCCGCGCGGGACATACGCGCGTCCCACCCCTTACGTGGCGCGACGGTACGGCGCGATGCGCGTCTCACCGCCGGAAGTACGCCGCGTTCTTCTCGATGAAATCAGACCATTCCGCCGGGACGTCGTCCTCGGCGAAGATCGCGTTCACCGGGCACTCCGCCACGCACAGGCCGCAGCCGATGCGGTTCACGGGGTCGATGAAGAGTTGATCCGCGTTCGGGAAGTCCGCATCCTCGCGCGTCGGGTGGATGACGTCCACCGGGCAGACGGTGACGCAGGCGGTGTCCTTCACGCCGACGCAGGGCTTGGCAATGACATATGCGCTCATGGTGCTCCTTGATCCGCGTCACGTTAAGCGTTGACCGTGGCATGAATCAAAGACATACTGATCATACGATCGATAACACAAAGTTATGTCGCTAAACCTAAGTCATCTTGCGGTGTTCCATGCTGTTGCGGATGCCGGCAGCGTGAGCCGCGGCGCCGAGCGGCTGCTCGTGAGCCAGCCCGCAGTGTCGAAGCAGGTCAAGCAGCTTGAGCGGGCGATGAACGTTGCGCTGTTCGAGCGCCGGCCCAGGGGCGTCGTCCTGACGCGGCCCGGCGAAGTACTGGCTGACTACGCGCGGCGGATCTTCGAGCTCGCCGACGAGGCTGAATCGGCGGTGGGCGACGTCGGCGCGCTCCGCCGCGGGACGCTACGGATCGGCGCGAGCCCGACGATCGGCACGTACCTCCTGCCGAACGTGCTCGTCCACTTCCGCCGGCGGTTTCCCGGCATCCGCACCGAGGTCGAGGTGGGGGGCTCACGGCTTCTTCGCCAGCGATTAGAGGACGACCAGCTCGACTTCGCACTGGCGGGCGAAGCGGTCGCGTCGCCGGCACTGGAGTCGCGGACGTTCGCGAACGATGCCCTCGTCGCCATCGCGCATCCGCGCCACCCACTGGCGCGTCGACGCCGCCGCGGAGTGACGTCCGCCATGCTGTTCGCCGAGCCACTCGTGGTCGTCGAAAGCGATACGTTTGCGCGTGGTGTGATCGAACGGCTTGCCGCCGAAGGCGATCGGGTTCCCTCGCCCGCCCTGGTCCTCGACAGCACGGAGGCGGTCAAGCGTGCCGTCACCGCGGGGCTCGGAGTGGCGGTCGTCTCACGGCTCGCCATCGAAACCGAACTGGCCGCGAAGACGCTCGCTATCCTCAAGTTGCCAAGACTGTCCGCGACTCGCCCGCTGCTACACGTTTGGCGCATCGGACGCCCCGAGAGCAAGCCGGCCACCGCGTTCCTCTGCATCCTGAAACATGCGATTCGCGGCACGCTCCCCAAGTTCCCTCGATCGCTCGCCACGTAGCGTCGGCGACGCCACCACGGTCGCATGGCCGATCCGATCATTCGCGAGGAACGGCGGCCGAACGCGACGCGGTGCACGAGGTGACGGGCGCGCGAGAAGCGGTGGCTATTCGTCGACGGGCGAGTCGGTGGCGGACCTTGGCGGGCGGGTGACCTCAGCGGCGGGAGGGCGCGTGGAAGCCCCGGGCGCAACCAGCCTCACGATTAGCGACCGCTGGGCGAGCAGCATCCCGTTCACGCGAACCTTGAACCAGTACCTGCCCGGCGCGTTGAACGCCAAGCCGCGAACTTGCGCGTTCACCGCGTAAACCTGGAGCGGGTCTTCGAGCGTTACCGTCCGCCGGGGAACGATCGTCCTGACCGGCTCGTCGGAACCCTCACGTTCGATTGCCACATCCAACTCGTATTCGCCGCGCGCGCTCGTCAGCTCGAAGTAAACCAGGATCACGGGCGCCACGTACGGAATCTGCGGCGTGCGAATCCCTTCCATGATCCCCAGCAGGTACGACTTCCCCGCCGCCGCATCGCGGTACGTCGATTCGCATAGGTGTAAGGCGAGACAAATCGGCTTTTCGGCTTCCATAGGTTACTCATCCGTCACGCACCCCTCGCTGGCGCTCTTCACGTTCTTGACATACTTGTACAGCGTGCCGCGCGTCACCTTGTACGGCGGCTTCTTCCACGCGTTTCGACGCCCGGCCAACTCGCTTTCCGCGACGAGCAAATCAAGCGTGTTCTTGTCGGCGTCGATGGCGACGCGGTCGCCGGTCTTCGCCAGCGCGATCGGGCCGCCCTCGATGGCCTCGGGCGTGACGTGGCCGATGATGAACCCGTGGCTGCCGCCGCTGAAGCGGCCGTCGGTGATGAGGGCGACGTCGTTGAGCAACCCGTAGCCGGCGAGGGCGCTGGTTGGCGTGAGCATCTCCGGCATGCCGGGGCCGCCCTTGGGGCCTTCGTAGCGGATGATGATCACGTCGCCCCTGGCGATCTGTTTCTGCTCGAGGCCGTGGAGCATGTCCTCTTCCGAGTCGTAGACTTTCGCGGGGCCTTCAAAGCGGGTGCCTTCCTTGCCGGTGATCTTGGCGACGGCGCCCTCGGGCGCGAGGTTGCCGCGCAGGATGCGGATGTGGCCGTCCTTCTTGATGGGGTTGGCGAATGAGTGAACGATCTGCTGGCCTTCGGTCAAGCCGGGCAGGTCCTTCACGTTCTCGGCCAGCGTCTTGCCGGTGACGGTCTTCTGCGACCCGTCGATCATTCCCTTCTCGATCAGCAACTTGATGACCGCCGGCACGCCGCCGACGGCGTGGAGGTCTTCCATGACGTATTTGCCGCTGGGGCGGAAGTCGCTCAGCAGCGGCGTCTCGTCGCTCACCTTTTGCCAGTCGTCGATGGTGAGATCGATGTCGAACGCGCGGGCCATGGCGATCGAGTGCAGCACGGCGTTGGTCGAGCCGCCGAGGATGATCGTCAGCCGCATGGCGTTGATGAACGCCTGGCGCGTCGCGATGTTGCGCGGCTTGAGGTCGAGTTCGAGCAGCTTTCGGATGGCGGCGCCGGCGCGGAAACACTCGTCGATCTTCTCCGGTGCGTCCGCGGGCGCGCACGACGAGTAGGGCAGCGAGAGCCCGAGGCACTCGATGAACGAGGACATCGTGTTGGCAGTGTACATGCCGCCGCAGGCGCCCTGGCCGGGGCAGGATTTGGCGAGGATTTCCTTACGCTCGGCCTCATTGATCCGGCCGGCGAGTTTCTGGCCGTAGGCCTGGAAGGCGGAGACGACGTCGAGCTTCTCCTCGGTGCCGCGGATCTTCGCGCAGCCGGCGTGGATTGTCCCGCCGTAGACCATGATCGACGGTCGGTTGAGCCGGCCCATCGCCATCACCGTGCCGGGCATGTTCTTGTCGCAGCCGGGCAGGGCGACGAGGGCGTCATACCACTGCGCGCCCATGATGGTCTCGATCGAGTCGGCGATGAGATCGCGCGACTGGAGCGAGAAGCTCATCCCATCCGTGCCCATGGAGATGCCATCGGAGACGCCGACGGTGTTGAAGCGCATGGCGACCATGTCCGCCTCTTCGACGCCGCGCTTGACGTGATTGCCGAGGTCCGCCAGGTGCATGTTGCACGGGTTGCCGTCGTACCACACCGCCCCGATGCCGACCTGCGGCTTGTCGAGGTCCGACCAGGAGAGCCCGGTGGCGATGAGCATCGCCTGCGATGCGCCCTGGCTGGCGGGCTGGGTGATGCGGGAGGAGAACTTGTTGAGCTTCCGCCCGGTCGTGGGGACGGAGGTGCTGTTGGTGGAGGCAGTGGTCATAACTCTTCTACGGTATAAGTGGAACGCGATCTCTTACAAGTCCTCCGGACGCAGTCCACTTTGTTTTGCGATTCGCGCCAGCATCTTTGGACCGATCTCGTCCGAATCATGGAATGCAAAGACAAGGCCGGGCCATCCGGGGCGACTCAACACGCGGTGGGATCCGCCGCTCTCGCGTTTGATCGTCCAACCGATGCGGAGCAAAGCGGCAAGGACGCGCTTCGCCTTCTGCGAACTCCAGCGACTCACGCCGCGACCACGAAGTGTTTGGTGACTTCCGGTACGGCTTCGCCGTGTTCGAGGCGGTCGGCGAGGACACGCAGCGCAAGAACCTGGACGCGCGCGATCGCTTCCTCGCGCGACTGCCCGTAGATCATCGTGCCGGGCAGGGCCGGTACCTCTGCGAGCCAACGGCCATCGTCCTCGCGTTCGGTTTCGATGACTAGCTTCTCTTCCATCGCCACATTGTATCAGGGGAGCCAGTCTAGTTCTTGTGGTCCGGATCGGTAGGGGGGGACATTGGGGGACATTGCTAACGGTGAGCATTAAGTCCACACGTCGGGGTCAATGCGATGCTGTTCCGCTATTGCCGCATCGAAGCCGGGATCCGGTCCCGAGCTATGACCAAAAGCTGTGGATGAAGGCGCGGCAATAAAAGCGGCGTACCTTGGGTGATTGATGCGACTCAGTCACCCGTTCGGCCAACGAGGCCGGGAAGGATACGCCACATGTCATCATCTGC
>JBAUGM010000367.1:0-3124 GCA_049679725.1 Tepidisphaeraceae bacterium | reverse complement strand
CGCCACAACCGCGACGCAGGCGTCGCCGCTACACCGCAAACGGAGTGTCATCGACCACTAGCCACGCGCGAGAAGGTCCGTCATCCTCGGCCAGATCCTTCGGAGTACCTCAGGATGACAAAATGCGAGAGTCAAACTTGAAGGATGCTACCGCGCCGACTGCGCGACTTCCTCGATCAGCTCGGCCGGGCACCCGATGTCGCCCACGACGACGTCGCCGAGGAAGCGCCTGGCGAACGGGTCGACGAACCCCACCTTCTCCGCGACGAACGTGACGGTGATGCTGGCGCGCACGCACGCGCCCAGCGGTTGGCCGGTGTCGCAATCCAGCCCGCTCGGCACGTCAATCGACAGGACGGTCCCGGCGTCATCGTTGATCGCCTTGGCGAGTTCGGGAAACGGCTCGCGCGGCGCTTCGGACAGACCGGTGCCGAAGATCGCGTCGATGATGAGATCGCGGCTGTGCTCCTGGACGAGCTGCGGCGTCGCCGGCGCGTGCGGAATCGCCATCGACTCGATGATTCGCCAGTTGACCAGCGCATCGTCCTTGAACGCGGCCGGGTCGATCGTCAGGCCGATGAATACCTTCGTCCCGCGGTTGTGCAGGTGACGTGCGACGGCGAGCCCATCGCCTCCGTTATTCCCGCCGCCGCAGAGGATCAGAACGGATCGCAATCCTTCGCGGCGGAGAAAGCCGCGCGCGACGTCCACCACCGACCGCGCCGCGTTCTCCATCAGCACGATGCTTGGGATGTGATACTTCTCGATCGCCAACCGATCGACTTCGCGCACCTGCGCTCGTGTGAGTCTCGTCATTTCTGCCTCGCTTCCACCGCCAGTATACTCAACAACCCATGCTCATTCTGTTGACCAACGACGACGGCATCACGGCGCCCGGCATCATCGCACTCTACCGCGAGCTCACGCGGCTCGGCGAGGTGCACGTCGTCGCCCCCGAAACCGTGCAGAGCGCCACCGGCCACGGCATCACGCTCACGACGCCGCTGCTCACCCAGCGCGTCACGATCGACGGCGCGTACACCGGCACGGCCGTCGACGGTCGCCCGGCGGATTGCGTGAAGCTCGCGGTGGCGCAGATCCTCCCGCGCACGCCGGATCTGGTCGTTAGCGGCATGAACTCGGGCGCCAACACCGGGATCAACGTGATCTACAGCGGCACCGTCGCCGCCGCGATCGAGGCGGCGTTCCTCGGGCTGCCGAGCATCGCGGTGTCGCTCTACCTGCGCTCCGACGTCTCGACCGACTACCCCCGCTCCGCGAAGTTCGGCGGCGACATCGTCGAGCAGATCTGGAAGGTCGGCATCAAGCCTGGGCAGGTCGTGAGCGTGAACATCCCGTCGCTTCACAAGCACGAGAACCCGACCGGCGTCCGCGTGGTCCGCCAGTGCACGCGCGCGTGGGCCGACACGTATGAGAAGCGCACCGACCCGCGCGGCCGCGAGTATTACTGGAACAGCAGCGTCTTCACGCTGGGCGACACGGAGGACGATACCGACGTCGCCGCGCTGCGCAACAACTACATCACGGTCACGCCGCTGCAGTTCGATCTGACGCATCACCTCATGATGCGCGAGTGGAAGGATCGACAGTGGCGGGTGTAGGAGATTGGAATGCGCATGATTCGCATGTTGGCGACGCTCTTGTCGCTCCTCTCCGTCGCTGACGCCCTGGCTGCGGAGAAGCCGAACATCGTCTACATCCTCGCCGACGATATGGGCTACGGCGACCTCGGCGCGTACAACCCGCAGTCGAAGATCCCGACACCCGCGCTGGACGCGCTCGCTGCCAGTGGGATGCGGTTCACCAACGCGCACACCGGCTCCGCGGTCTGCACGCCAACGCGATATGGCATCCTTACAGGACGC
Source organism: Tepidisphaeraceae bacterium (assembly GCA_049679725.1). Lineage (GTDB taxonomy): Bacteria > Planctomycetota > Phycisphaerae > Tepidisphaerales > Tepidisphaeraceae > DASYWJ01. The sequence goes on along the minus strand of JBAUGM010000367.1, from coordinate 1,238 downwards.
TACGCCTGGCGGACGCGGCTGAAGAAGGGCGTGCTGCACGGCTATGACGAGCCCCTCATCGAAGACGGCCGGTTGACGGTTGCGGCGCTGCTCAAGCAGCAGGGTTACGCGACGGCATGCGTCGGCAAATGGCATCTCGGGCTCGGCTGGCAGAAGAAAACCGGCGCGACCGAACCGGCCGATGTCGACTTCACGAAACCGCTCAGCGCTGGGCCGCACACGGTGGGCTTCGACTACGCGTTCATCATTCCGGCGTCGCTCGACATGGATCCGTACGTCTACATCGAGGACGGCAAGGTCGTCGAACAGCCAACGAATCACGTCGACGCGTCGCCTCGCCCGAAGATGTGGCGCGCGGGGCCGATCGCGCCGTCGTTCAGGTTCGAGAACGTCCTCGGCGACATGACCGCCATGGCCGAAGCGTTCATCGACCGCTCGGCGAAGGGGCCGTTCTTCCTGTACTTGCGGTTGAACGCGCCGCACACGCCGCACGTACCGTCGGCCAAGTTCGCGGGCAAGAGTGAACTCGGTCCGTACGGCGACTTCCAGATGGAAACCGACTGGGCCGTCGGCCGCATCGTGGAGGCGTTGCGGCGGAACGGGCTGGAGCAGAACACGCTCGTCATTGTCACGAGCGACAACGGCGCCCATACCGAGCCGCTCGGTCTTGAAGCGAAGGGCCACAAGAGCAACGGCGATTGGCGCGGGCAGAAATCGGACGCGTGGGAGGGCGGGCATCGCGTGCCGTTCATCGCGCGCTGGCCTGCAAAGGTGAAGGCGGGGAGCACGTGTGACCAGACGGTCTGCACGACCGATCTCATGGCGACCGTCGCCGACATCGTCGGCGCAACATTGCCAAACGACGCGGGCGAAGACAGCGTGAGCATCCTGCCGCTCTTCGACGGCTCCCGTTCCGATGCCGTCCGCGAAGCGACCGTGCATCACTCGATAGACGGCTCGTTCGCGATTCGGCAGGGTGACTGGAAGCTCGTGCTCTGCCGCGGCTCGGGCGGCTGGTCGCTTCGTGAGCCGGCGGCGACGAAGCAAAATCTCCCGCCGGCGCAACTCTACAACCTGCGCGAAGATCCCGGCGAGACGAAGAACGTTGCGGCGGAGCACGCGGATCTCGTGGACGGGCTCACGGCGCTGCTCAAGAAGTATCGGGACGACGGCCGGAGCGTACCTACCCAAAGTTGAATACAGCGTCGTGTTGGGAGGGCGAGGCTCCGCCCGAGCCG
>JBAUGM010000366.1:0-2364 GCA_049679725.1 Tepidisphaeraceae bacterium | reverse complement strand
CTCTCCCCACCCCTCTCCCCCGGAGTACCGTGGGAGAGGGAGGGCGCACTTTGACTACTTCGGCTGCGTCACCGGCGTCTCCTTCTTGCGGTTGAGTAGGCCGCCTAAACCTTGCTCGATCTTCTTCTGCGTGTCCGATGACGATTTCGGCTGCGTCGTAGCGCCGCCTTTCTCGCGGTTGAGCAGCCCACCGAGCCCTTCCTGGATCGCCTTCCCGGGGTCTTCCTTCAGCTTGTTCGGATCCTTGAGGGCTTCGCCGACGGTGCCGCCCAACTCGCTGCCGAGCTTTGACTTCAGGTCTTCGGTGATCTTCCCGACCTGCTTGTTCATCTCCTCGCCGAGCTTGGCCTTGGCGACGTTGACCATGTCGCTCACGTTGCCCTTGAGGATTGCGCGCAGCTCCGGTGGAATCTGCTCGGACGCCGTCGCCTTCGACGCCATCGACGTGACCAGCAGCGTGACAACTTCCTTCACGGCCGCCCCGTTCTGCGCGCCTTCGCCGGTGCCGATGTTGTTCATCTCGATGTTGGGGATCTGGAGGATGTACTCGGGCTTGAGGTTGAGCGACTCCGGCTTGATGCCCAGCGACGCCAGCGCGCTGGGGTCCGGCTTGAACACGACCTCGGCGCCGCTCACCTTCAGATTGTCGATGACGAGCTTCATCGTCTCCGACGGATCGGTCGGCGGGAGCGCGTCGATGAACTTCTTCACGTTGAACTGCGTCCCCTGCATCTCCAGCGTCATCCGCGGGCGGACGACGTCGATCGTCTGGATGCGGATCGGCTCGTTGCGCAGCTCGCTCAGTTTCGTGCCGACGCTGATCTCGCCGAGCGACAGCATGCGCTCGGCGTTAAACCCCGCCGGCGAGCCGACGGTGAAATCGCTGAGGCTGACCCGTCCGCCGAAGAGCGAGACGTTCGCGCCGCCCAGCGTCGTGGGGACGTTGAGCGACGCCGCCGACTGCTTCTCGACGGTGGCGCGGACGATCCGGTTCAAGTTGATGTACAACAGCGCGCCGCCGCCCAGGATAATGACGAGGAGGCTCAGCAGGGTCCACTTCAGGAGGCCCCGCTTCTTGCGCGGCGGCGGTGGCGTTGCGGACGCGCCGGCGGGCGGGGGCGTCGTTGCCGGCGCGGGTGTTGGGGTGGGCTGGGGTGATGCGGGCATGTCGGCCATGGATGCTCCAGATGCCGGCGAGGAAATTTCCTCGCCGCGCTTGAAGTTTTAATGGTGCGCGAACATTGTCGCGTCCGCTAGGCTGGGGGACAATGCGCGGTTTGAAGAAGTGGGGGCATATCGCGTACGCTCTGCCCCGCGGAGGCCGCCAGGCGCACACGCTCGCTAGCAAAAGGGTCACATGCTGCTGACGAAACACGAAGGGGAGACGTTTTCGAACCAGACCGTTTACATCAGCGGGCAGGCGTTCATCCGCTGTACGTTCGTCGCGTGCACGCTGGTGCTGCGCGAGACGGTGTATCACCTCGAGGGGTGCAGCTTCGAGCGCTGCAACTGGCACGTCGACTGGGTGCTGCTGTGGGGAAGCCCCGAGTCGCTGCGCGAGATCAAGGCGCTGGTCGCCATGATCGAGAAAGCGCAGGAGCAGCACGCGAAGGAGACGGAAGGCAAGGAACCGAATTCCGGGCATCGCCCGTCGGGTGGGCCGTTCGCGTAAGATTCTTTCGCGTGAAGCTGTTCAACTTCGGAAGCCGTCGCTGTTCTCGTCGCCGTCGCTATCGCGCGAACGGAGGCGCACGTCATCCCGATGGGAGCCTAAGCGACCTGAGGGATCTCGGGCTCGCGAGCGATTCTCGACCCCGAGATTCCTCGGGTCGTAAAACTCCCCTCGGAATGACATCGCTGGTTCGTGCTGTCCTCCTCTGCGCCATCGCGCTGGCCGGGCGCACCGCGCACGCCCTCTCCCCCGACGAGATCCTCCTCATCGCCAACAAGAACGATCCCGTGAGCATGGACCTCGCGCGGTTCTACACCAACGCGCGGCTCATCCCCCAGGGCCGCATCCTTGGCCTGGATTTCAACGGCAGCGAGGAGATCCCGTTCGACGAGTACGAGACGAAGATCGTGCCCGCGGTGCGGAGTGTTCTGCGCGAGCAGGGGCTGGCGAACAAGGTGCGGTGCGTCGTCACGTTCTACGGCACGCCGCTGCGCATCCGTGGGAAGACGACGACGGCCGCCGAGCGCGAGGAAGTGGCGAATCTCAAGAAGGAACTGGAAGACGCGCGGAAGCGGTTGCCGCCGGTGGTGGCGGGGCTGGAGGCGCTGGCGGGGGAGGTGAATCCGACGTTCAAGCCGGAGGCGGGCGAGGCGCTGGAGCAGATCGGGAAGCGCGCGGACGCGGCGCTGCGC
>JBAUGM010000365.1:0-6266 GCA_049679725.1 Tepidisphaeraceae bacterium | reverse complement strand
ATTCCATTGCGGTGTTTCGTTGGTAACCTTCCCACGCTCCCATGACGACCCCCGCTAATCCGCGCGACTTCTACGATGCCGAATATCACTTCGCACAGGACGTCGAGCGCCCCAACGAATCCCGCATCCGTCGCGTCCTGAAGAACCTCCCGCTCGAAGGCTCCACCTACCTCGACCTGGGCTGCGGCGCCGGCTGGGCCGCGCGGCTGGCGCGATCCGAGGGTCGCACGAAGCGCACGATCGGCCTGGACTTCTCCCGCACGGCGCTACAGTTGGCGCGTCGCCACTCCCCCGAAATCCTGTGGATCCAGGCCGACGGCACCGCCCTGCCCATCGCCGACGGGTCGATCGACACGCTGCACTGCGACGGCGCGCTCGAGCATTTTCCCGACCCGCAGAAGGGCCTCCGCGAGGTCGCACGCGTCCTCCGCCCGGGGGGGCGCGCGGTGCTGATCGTCCCGAATTTCTACGTGAAGACCGAGCAGCCCATGGAGTTCCGTACGAACTACTGGGGCTGGAAGGAAAAGATCGAGGGCGCGGGGTTGAAGGTCGATCACACCGGCGTCGACTGGGGCCCGCCCCTGCGCGGCGTCAGCCCGATGCGCGCTCTGAAGCGCCTCGCCGGGAAGCTGCTCGGGCTGGTGCCGTTCATGCAGTACCAGTTCGTGTTCGTCGTTCGGAAGTAGGCCTTGCTTACTCCCTCTCCCCGGTACTCCGGGGAGAGGGCAGGGGAGAGGGGCGAGCGGCGCGTGGTGTAGATGAACCGTTCGACTCGCCGTCCTGTATCGGTCCTTCAATCGAACGTGGTCCGACGTCGAGCGCACTTCGCCCCTCTCCCCCGCCCTCTCCCCCGACTACGTGGGAGAGGGAGGAAGTCGTCCGTGCTCCGCGCAGCGCCGCGAAACCCAACGTCGCCAACACCAGTTCCACGATCGTCTGCACCACGCGCATCGCCACCGCCACGATCGCCGCGTGGGCGCCGATCGTCGGGCCCAGCGTGATGAGGTACAGCCACTCGCGCACGCCGACGCCGCCGGGCGCGAACAGGGCGAGATAACTCACCGTCATCGCCAGCGCCGCCGTCGCGATGAAGAGGGGGATGTCGCGCGGGCTCACGTCCGTGACCGATCGCGTCATCAGCCACAGCCCCAGCCCCGCGAACAGCCACTGCGCGAACGACGCGACGACCGGCAGCGCGTACTTCGCAAAGGGCGGCACAATCGCCAGGGGCGACCGCCCGAGCTTCTTCAGCAGGAAGTTCACGATCGTCGAGAACACCCGCGGGTGCAGCGCGACGATCCCGCCCGCGCACAGCGCGACGCAGGCCATCCACGCCGACGGCATCCGGTTTCGCACCGGCTCCCACAGCAAGAGCGGCGTCGACACGACCAGCCCCGCGATGACCGCCAACCCGTCGAGCATCAGCGCGACGCTCACCGCCACCGACCCCGGCACGCCGTGCTTCCGCTGGAGGTACACCGCCCCCGCGATGCTCGCGACCTTCCCCGGCACGTACTTCCCCAGCGGCGGCACCCACGCTGCCCCGAGCGTCACGCGCCACGGCAATCGGTATCCGTACGCCCGAAGGAGCGACGTGAAGACGAGCAACTGCACGCCGCTGACCGCCAGCGTGCAGAGCACCGATAGCGCCGCGTAGCCGGGGCTGACGTGCAGTTGGTCCCACTCGACGTCACGAAACTGCGCGACCAGCGCGCGCACGACGTAGGCGACGACGACGAGGGTGAGGAGGAGTTTGACGAGCGCGATGATGCGCTTCTTCGTGGATGTCGCCGGCGGCGCGTCGGGCACACGATCTTCCGCCGGCGACGTCGGAATCGGGATGGGCGTCGAGTCGATCATCGGCCTCACTCCCTCTTCCCGGTACTCCGGGGAGAGGGCGGGGGAGAGGGGTGAGCGGCGTGGGACGTCGATGAACCGGTCGCTTCGACGGTGGGCGCCGTTCGAAGATGCGAGCGCGGGCCGACTGGGGGCGCGTCCTGCCCCTCTCCTCTGCCCTCTCCCCGGCGTACCGGGAAGAGGGAGTCCGAGCGCTGTCCGTCCAGCGCCCGCCGCACCGTCTTGAGCACCTCATCCAGTTTGATGCTGTCGATGCAGTACGGCTCATGACACCGCACCGTCGGGTACGTCGCGTCCCACGGGTATAGAAAGCACGGGTCGCACGACTGCGGCGCCTTCACGACGAACTCCCGGTTGCCGAACGGGCTCACGCGGTCCGGATCGGCCGGGGCGAAGAGCGTGACCGCGCGCGTGCCGACGGCGGCGGCAAGGTGCGCCAGGCCGGAGTCGGAGCCGACGTACAGCGTCGCGCGTTCGAGGACGGCCGCGGCGTCGCCCAGGGAGCCGCGGAGATGACACGTCGTCACGCCGCCGCCGTTCGCGACGGCGGGGTCGAGGTGGGCGGGGTCGAGGTGACCGGTGATCTTCGTGCTCACGCCCTGCTCCGATGGGCCTTCGAGCAGGACGACGTGCAGGCCGATGTCGCGCACGATGGCCTCGATCAGCCGCGCATAGTTCGGCGCGGGCCAGCGCTTGGCGCGGGCCAGCGTGTTGGCCTCGCTTCCCGCATGAATCGCAACGAAGCGCACGTCCCTTGCCAGCTTCGGCCCGAGCAGTTCATCGGCCCGCGCCCGGTCTTCATCGTTCACGAGGAACACCGGCGCTTCGGTCGGATCCGGTTCGATCCCAATCGCGCGCAACAGGTTCAGATTCTGCACGACATCGTGAATCTTCCGCTCGGCCGGCACACGCGTGGCGGGGACGAAGTGCATCGCCTTCCAGAAGCCGACAGGGTAACCGTGCAGGATGCGCTGCTTCGCGCCGCTCGTCATCGCGAGCAGCGCATACTGCCACCGGTTCGACGGGAACGGGATGACGTAGTAGTCGGCTTTGCGGGCCCGCGTCGCTGACACGTCGCGCCATTTCCCGCGAATCCCTTTTGACGTGACGAGCACTTCGTCAACTTCCGGCAATCGCCGGTACACGTCGCCGATCGCGCCGAGCCGCGCGAGGATGGTCATCCGCGCCGCCGGCCACGCCCGCTTGATCTGCCGCACCATCGGCACGGCCATCAGCGCGTTCCCGATCCCAGCCATGACGGGGACGACCACGGAAGGAGAGTGACGGGGTGGGGAGTGAGGGAGTGAGGGAGTCAAAAGCGTGCTCACAAGATCTCTTTTTTACCCCGTCACCCCGTCACTCCCCACCCAGTCACCTTATTCAAAGTCCCGGCACCCGCGTCGGCCAATCCTTCGAGCGCGGGACGTCGACCGGCAGCAGCGAAGGCGGGACCTTCACAGCCTCCGCAATCGGCGACATGACCACGCCCGGCAGCGCGGGCAGCTCGGCGTCGCCCGGGACGACGAGGTACAGCTTCCATCCCGCCTCGAGCTCTTCCACCGGCACGCCCGTCATGCTCTGCTGCCACCAGTCCGGCACGCGGAAGTGCCACACGCGCCACGGCGAGATCGGGTTCTGGTGCAGGTAGTATTCCACGCCGTTGCGATTCAGCCAGCGCGCCAGCCGCGTGCTCGGCGGGATCTGCCACTTCTTGGGCATCTGGATGATCGCCTTGCCCGTCAGCATCGTCGTCGCGCGCAGCGCGAACGGGCTCGGGCGCCGCCGGCCCATGTTCGTGTAGGCGGGCGTCACCGCGATCTGCCCGTCGGCCAGGTCCCGCGTCGAGAGGTGCTTGCAGGCGGCGATGATCGTCTGGTTGATGCCGGCTTCGTAGCGGCCGTAGAAGTCCTTCGCGTGCGCGACGCGCACGTCGATCGACCACAGGACGGCGTTGCACAGCAGCGTCCCGACGACGAACGTCCACAATCCGGCCGTGATCGCGACGCGGTGGAATTTCGGCCCGATCGAGCGCAGCGCCTCGGCCGCGCGGATGACGCCGGCCGTGAGCAGGAACGCGATGGGCACGAGGTAGCGCGCGTTGGGGTTCGGCCAGTTGATCGCCAGCGCGCCGCAATAGGCGAGCAGCATGAGCCACACCCATTGCCGTTGCGCGACGCCCCACCCAACGGTGACGAGCAGCAACCCGATGACGACCCAGCCGACGACGTGGGCGGCGAAATCGATCTGCAAGTGGGAGGCGCCGGCGCGGAAGGGTTGCCAGTAGAGCCAACTGATCCACCGCCCCCACCCGATGAACCGCCCGGTGTACGTCGCGCCCGCGACGGTGCCGGTCACGAGCTCGTACTGCTTGGAGACGAACTTATCCGCCAGCGCCGGCGGCGCCGTGCCCGCCTCCTCGCCCGCGCCCCCGCCGGCGAGGTCGACCGGGAGCGTTCCCGTTCCCGCCGCCGTCGCCGCGGATTGCACATCGCGGATCAGCTTGAACGTCCCCAGCGTGACCGTCACCGCAACCAGCGCCGCGATCCACGGCCGGCTCAACTCCGGACGCCATCGGCGTTCCAACAGCGCCCCGACGACGAGCAGCACCCCCAGCACGCCCGCCCAACGCACCGTGACCGCCAGCGCGCACATCAGCGCGAGCAGCCCGACGCGCCACCAGCTCCGCCAGCCGACCTTGTCCTCGTCGCGACCCTCGCTGATCTGCATCGCGATGAGCAGAGACGCCGACGAGAAGAGGCAGAACAGCCCCTCGCTGATGAGCCAGAACGTGGCCTGGTAAACGTGCGTGAGCAGCGCCGTCGAGACGATCGCCACCGACGCCCACCCGGGCGAGAGGAACCGCCGGCAGATCCAGAAGCCGATCGCCAGCGAACCGAGCATGCACCCCATCGCCAGCAGTTTCAGCGGCATGAAGTACGGCGAGACCTTCATCACCAGCGCCATCGCCGCCGGCCAACCGGGCGGGACCATCGCGACGGGCTGGCCGTTGAACCGGTAGCCGTCGCCGCGCGCCATGTTCCGCGCGACGGTGATGTACACCTCGCTGTCGCCCGCCGGGACCCAGTAGGGATTCTGCAGCAGCGCGAAGATGGCGAGGACGATGGCCATCGTCCACCCGAAGACCCGCCGGTCGCGCCGCCGCGCGTCGTCGCCGACGACGTCGGGCACGAGCGCCGCGCGCGCCGTCACCGCATCGGCGCGCCAGGGCCGCCGGTGATCGAATGGCTCATACGAAGCTGTGCGCGGCGTCGCAGTCATGATGAGTAGGGATGAGGGATGAAGGATGAGGGATGAAAGGAAAAATAGCTCCCGTCCCTATTTTCATCCCTCATCCTTCATCCCTCATCCTTATTCCTTGCTCCTCACATCCAAACAGTAAACCGACTTCGACCTGAACCCCCCCGTCCACCCGTGGCCCTTCACCAGATCGTGCGCCGCCTTCAGCATGGGGTGCTTCCACGGCAGCAGGTCCGGATCGGTCTTGCGGATGAAATCGGTCGTCAGGATGCCGCCTTCATCGGGCTTGTCCATGCGCGAGAGCTCGTCGAGATGGTTCGTCCCGTCGCGCACGTCGAACTTCTCGCTGATCTCGCGTAGAAGCTTGGCGGCTTGATCCTTCGGCAGCTCGAACTTGCCGTCGAGGGAGAGGTCGAACGTGAGCACGAGCAGCCCGCCGGGCCGCAGCACGCGGTTGAACTCGTCGAGGATCTCCGAGTAGTTGTCCGTGTGCTCGAGCACCGAGATGCAGCAGACCGCGTCCATGCTGGCGGGCTCGAAGGGCATCTTCTGCAGCATCCCCTCGACGAACTTCACCCGCGCCGCCGGGTTCGCCTGGTTGATGGCCGCGAACATCGGGTGGTACGATGGGTTGGAGTCGTAGCAGACGACTTCGACGCGCGGCTGGTTCGCGCAGAGGTAGTACGGGAAGTACGTGACGCCCGACCCCGCGTCGAGCACGCGCAGGGGCTCGCCCGCATGCTCAAGCGTTCGTTCCGCGGCATAGTCCATCACGCGCTGCGCGACGAACGGGTACTCCCACCGCCGGCTCCACAGGCGGAAGGTGTCCTTCGCCCAGAGCTTGCCGTACTGCTCCATGGCCGCGTCGTTGGCCTGGAGGAACTGGCGGTTGAAGTCAACGTGCCGGCGGTAAGGGTCGGATTTGAGGTGGGCATCGAGCTCGCTCAGGAGCGGGATTCCCGTTCGCAGGCGCATCAGACGTCTCTCCGATCGTAAAAAAGCAACGCGCGCGAGCTATGGCGTGTGTGCCGCGCGCGTGCGACGAAAATCGCGAGCCTTGCCATGCTACGTAACCCCGCGCCGGCACGCAACGAGCAACGCGGGCCGGGAGAGGGGGCCAGGGCAATCGCATGTGGACACTCCAGTAGGGG
>JBAUGM010000364.1:0-2788 GCA_049679725.1 Tepidisphaeraceae bacterium | reverse complement strand
CCCTCAGCGAGCGCGACGCCCGCCTCCGCCTGGTCAGCGGCCAGCTCCCCGCCATCCTCTGGTCGACCGACACCGACTTGCGCATCACCACCGGCATGGGCAGCGGCGGCACCGGGGCGGGGACATTCCTCGCGTTCCTCAACATCGCCGACCCGTCGTCGCCGGCGCACCTCGTCCACTTCGACGCGCTGCGCGGGATCTCCAGCACGTACGAAGTGCAGTGGCGCGACCGCTCGTACCAATCGCACCTCGAGCCGCTGCGCAACCCGGAGGGGGAAATCATCGGCGTCGTCGGCGTGGCGCTGGACATCACCGAGCGCAAGAACGCCGAGCAGCGCCTCCAGGCCGCCAAGGAACTGGCGGAAACCGCGACGCGCTCGAAGGACCGGTTCCTCGCGATGCTCAGCCACGAGCTGCGCACCCCGCTCACGCCCGCGCTGATCGCGGCGTCGGCGCTGAAAGCGGACGCGAACCTCTCGCCCGCCGCACGCGACGACGTCGAGATGATCCGGCGAAATATCGAGCTGGAAGTCCGTCTGATCGACGATTTGCTCGATCTCACGCGCATCAGCAAAGGCAAGCTCGAGTTCCGCTTCGACACGGAAGACGCGCATCCCCTGCTCCACGGCGCAGTCGACATCTGCCGCGAAGAGGCGGCGCGCAAGGGGCTGAAACTGGCGATCGAAGCCGGCGCGACGGCACACCACGTCAGCGCCGACGGCGCCCGGTTGGTGCAGGTCTTCTGGAACCTCCTGAGCAACAGCGTGAAGTTCACGCCCCCCGGCGGACGGATCACGGTGCGCACCGCCGACGGTGAGAACGGTCAGTTGATCGTGGAGGTCATCGACACGGGGATCGGCATCGAACCGGACGTGCTGCCTCACGTGTTCGACGCGTTCGAACAGGGCGGCACATCGGTCACGCGATCGTTCGGCGGGCTCGGCCTGGGGCTGGCGATCAGCAAGGCGCTGATCGCGCAGCACGGCGGTCAGCTCGTCGCCGAGAGCGCGGGGCGCGACCGCGGGGCGACGTTCCGCGTCGTGCTGCCCACGGTGGCAGTGCCGCAGCAGATCGCGGCCTCGCCCGTAACGGAACCATCCATGATCCTCCCCGCGAGCGACGTCGCACGTCACAGGCTGCGCCCGTTGCAGATCCTGCTCGTCGAGGACCATCTGGACACTTCCCGCGTGCTCACGCGGCTGCTCAGCGGGTCGGGCTATCACGTCCGCACCGCCGACACCGTCCGCGCCGCCCGGGCGGCGGCGGACGCGGAGCCGGTGGACCTCGTCGTCAGTGACCTCGGCTTGCCCGATGGGACCGGCTTTGAGCTGATGCGGCAGCTCACGGAGCGCCACCACCTCAAGGGCATCGCCCTCAGCGGGTTCGGCACGGAGCAGGACGTTCAGCAAAGTCGCGACGCCGGCTTCGCCCGGCACCTCACGAAGCCGGTCGACTTCCGCGTCCTGGAAGCGGCGATCGAAGCCGTCGCTTGCTGAGAGATCGATTGCCCTGACGGGCGCGGAGGCGCGAGGCTCCTGCCGAGCCGTTCTTTGCTTGGCGACAATAAGACGGAGACGGCTCGGGCGGAGCCATGCCCTCCCCAATCTGCCGGCAGGCGAATGACCTCATTTTTATAGTGACGTCAACGGCAAGATTCTCTGGCCGACAGGCTTGCGAATGGCTACAATGCCGACGGCCGGGGGTTCTCCCCGAAGAAGGTTCCCCCCCTCCTTCTTCACCCCCCGGCTTTTTTCATGCGCTCACCGAACGCCGTTGTCATGCGTCATCAGGATGACAAAGCGCGCGATTCAATCCTGATGGGTATCAGTTGTCCGCGGGCATCGTCGCGGGCGCGGGCGCGCGACGCCAGCCCATCCTGTAGAACTCTTCCGCATTCTTCGGCTGACGCCCCCATTCTGACCGCTTGAGCGGCGCGACGGCTGCTTCATCCAGCCATCGCGCGAAGTTCGGGTTGAACGTCCCGACCTTCGCGCGGAGGCGCGCTTCGAGCGCTTCGGCGCCGGGGTGGTGGCGGCGCTGCGACCAGTGGCCGGCCAACCGCAATTGAATGTCCGGCCGGCGCAGGGCCAGCTCGAGCATCGCCAGGAGCGCATCGTCGCATTCGGACAGGTCGGTCTCGCCCGGCTTCGCGCCGTACCATGCCGCCTCGCGCAGCCACTCCGACGCGGTGTGCTGGTGCAGGCCGAGTGCGCGATCGATCTCCCGGTGATCGGCGACCTCCCGGCGCAGCAAGTCATCCTCCCGCGCACTGAGCGACACGGCGCGGGCGAAGCTCTCCGATTTCAGCAGATGCTCCAGCACGGCTGCGCCGGAACGCACCGACTCCTGCGACGCCAGCAGGATGGCGGCGCGGGCGTAGTCGCGCGCGGCGAGGCGGTTCCCAGCGCGGGACGCGGATATGGCCACCTGCGCCAGCGTCTCGCGAAGCCGCTGCCGCTCGATCGTCGTCCCGTACGGCCAGGCGGGGCTCGCTTCCACCTGGTACGGCTGGTTGACGCGCGCGGCGGCGAGGAGCTGATCGGACAGCTCGTTCGGACGCGAACGGAGCGCATCGTACACCAGTTGATCCAGCGCCGCCGCGCGGCGCTCGCCGTCCTGGAAGGCCGTGATCGCGCGGCTCAGCGCCGGGAGAAATCCGTCGCCCTCGTGCTTCACGTTCAGCGCGGCGTAGACGCCGTCGGTGAGCGGATGGAGGTCGTCGAGCCCGCGCTGGCGGTTGACGAACTCGTTGGTGACGAAACTCGCGGCGGCGATGGACACGCTGGTC
>JBAUGM010000363.1:0-7492 GCA_049679725.1 Tepidisphaeraceae bacterium | reverse complement strand
ATCGCGCACAACGAAAACGCGAATCGTCACAAAGCCCCGAAAAACGACCGAAGAAATTATCGATTCCGTCGGGATTGCCGTAACTCCCTTTGCGCGTTTATCACGACATTCGCGCACGATTGGCAGGATGGGCGAGATACGATCGGCTCGACGCTGCCGCGGTCAGCGGAGGGCGCGACCGGCGCGCGATCACATCGATGCCCGCGTCCCCGACCGCCACATGTTCGGCGAGGCCGGCATCGTCGAGTCGCTGCGACGACTCTCCGACCTCGCGCCCGAGGCGCTTGCCCGCGCGATGGCTGAGCAACTCCATGCGCTCCAGGCCGGGCAACGGCAGGACGACATCACGCTGGTGGTGTTGCGGCGGAGCGCGATCAACGTGTGACCGGTCCCGCGACGGGCGATGCGGCGCGGTCGTCGTGCTGCCACTGCCCCCGCAGTTGCCGCGCCGCGCGGCGGAAGGCGATCGCGAAGCGCACCAGCAGGTAGATGCTCCACATCGTGAACAGGAGCGCGGCCGTGCTCATGATCGTGAGCAGCGACAGCGCGACGTTGGACCGATTGAACCAGTCCTGGCCGAGACCAAGACGCTCGGCGTTGGCGCCCAAGACGATCAAGGCGGCGACGTAGAGCAGCGCGCCCGTCGCGCCGACGCCGACGATGAGGCAGTGCTCCGCCAGGTGCGCGCTGCGGGCGCGTTTTGCCAGGCCGCGCAGGCGCATGAACACGAGGAGCGGCAGCGCGGTGCACAGCAGCGCCGAGACCACGGACATCGCCACTGGGGCGGTCGACGCGGCCGCGTACACGCGCCAGAGGGAGTCGAGCACCGAACGGATCGTCCTGATGCCAACGGCGTACAGCACGACGACCGCGATGGGCGCCACGCCGGCCAGCCGGAGCATGCCCCGCAGCCGCCGGTCGGCGCGGTCGGCGGGCGGGTATCCCTCCGGCGAGGCGAGAAGCCAGATGCCCGCAAACGCCACGAGCGCGGCGACGACGTGGCCCAGGTTCACAATCAGCCCCCACGGCAGTCGGGACGCGACGCGCGGCGCAATCGACTCGAAGATCAATCGCTCGACGGTGACCCTGGGAAACGGCCACAGCAGGGAGAGCAGCATCGCGATCAGGATGAGGTTCACGCCGCACGAGATTCGGCGGAGCCAGCGCGGCTGCGTGTTGTGCAGCGCGTCGCTCTCACGACGGCTGCGCCGCGCGAGCAGGCCGCACTCGGGGCAGGCTTGTTCATCGTCGATGCCGAGCAAGGGATAGCCGCAGCGATAGCACTCGTCGGGCCGGTCGCCCGCGCCGGCGGCGCGTCGGTAGGGCAGGACGGCGGGCGGTGGGGTGTCGTCGTCGTGCATCGCGCGGATCCCGGGAATGGAATGTCCGCAGAATACCGAAAGGGTCGCGCGTTTCTCTTATCCCTCTCCCTGTACCCAGGGAGAGGGGGTCAGAATGGTCGCGCCCTCTGGTTTCATGTTCGTCGCGCCAGTGACACCGTGAAGATCCCCCACCGGTCAATCTCCATCGTCGTCTTCTCGAACCCCGCCGCGCGGACGAGTTCGTCCATCTCCGCCTGCGTGCGCCGCCGCATGACCCACGGCGTGCCGTCGCGGAAGGTGAGCACGCGGGCGATCATCTCGACCTGCGGGTGCCACGGCTGGTTCGTGTAGATCAGGTACCCGCCGGGCGCGATGGCGGACGCGAGGCCGGCGAGGCTGGCGCGGATCGGAGCGTTGTCGGGGAAGAGCTCGAAGACGCCCGAGATCACGGCGATGTTGGGTTTCGGGGTGAGGCCGGCGAGCGAAGCGGTGTCGAACGCGTCGCCGTTCTCGAATGTGACGTTGGCGACGCCAAGCTCGCGCGCGATCGCGCGGCCGGCGTCGAGGCCCGCGTCATCGCGGTCGCGGAGAACTGCGCGGACGTCTTTCGCGGGGTGTGACTTGATCGTCTCGAGCAAATACCGGCCGGGGCCGGAGGCGATGTCGACGATGCGCACGGGCTCACCGCGCGCCGCCGTCACGTCGATCGCCCGCGACAGCAGGTGCATGAGATGCACCTTTCGCTGGCGGATGCCTCGCCAACCGATGGCGTTGAGGTAGCAGCGATCGATGAGCTTCCCGATCGGTGTGCGCCCCGCGGCGGTGTTGCGGTAGACGTGGCGAGCGACTCGCCGGAGTTGAAGCCGGTGCGCCATCCGAGGTCGATCCCCTTGCTCAAGCGTCCCCCGGTCCGAATCGAGAACTTCTGCACGTCGAACACCAGCCGCCGCGGGCACCAGCGCGAGAGCGGCTTGCTCAAGCGGTCGAACTCGTCGCGCGTGTAACCCGCCAACTCCGCGTCGGACAAAAATAGCTCCCGTCCCTATTTAATTCCGGGATCGATGTCGAAAGTTCGCCCGAAGTTCCCGTCACAACGCAGGACGATAAATAGCTCCCGTCCCTATTTTTATCGTGTGCGCGGGGATGCTTGAATGCGCGGTGAAGGAACGATCGCGCGTCACCTGTCGGGACGTCGCGGTCCGTTTCGTGATAGATCGCGTGGCCGAAGCCGTCGTAGGTGCGGATGGCCTTGGCGTTGGAGTCGAGGCGGTCGAAGAATGTCGATGCCGCGCGGTTGTCGACAACCCAATCCGATCCCGCCGTCTGAATGAGCGTCGGCACGCGGATCGCGCCGGCGTCGGCGACGAGCCGGTCGGCGGTGTCGCGCAGGTCGATCAGCACGTTCACCGCGATCTGCTTCGAGATGAGCGGGTCGGCGTCGTACGCGCGGGCCTGCTCTGCGTCATGTGTGAGCATCGAACTGCGGACATAGCTCCTGATGAACGACGCTTTGCGGCTCAGCGCATTGCGAGCGCGCAGGGCGGGCATCGCCAGTGGAACGTAGAGCCGCACGCGCAGCGCCGGTGTCGCCATGACGAGCCCGCGCACGGGCGGGGCGTAATCGTGCACCCACGCGGCCGCCACGACGGCGCCGACGCTGTGGCCGAGCACGATCATGTCGTCGATCGGCACGCCGTACGCGCCGCCGACGTAGCGCGCGAAACTGTCGGCGTCCTTCACGAGCGTCGCGAAGCTCTCGGCGTGCCCGCGCTCGCCCGGCGAGCGGCCGTGGCCGCGCGCGTCGTGGGCGAAGATCGCGGTTTCGGGGAGATCGAGCTGGGCGACGAAGTCTTCGAAGCGGCCGAAATGTTCGTGGCCGCGGTGAAGGAGGATCAGCGCGCGACGCGCCGGCTCGGCGGGCGTCCACGCGCGGTAGAAGAGTTCCGTGCCGTCGAACGTGCGGAACGTTGACTCGATGCTACGCGGCCGCCCCGGTTTGGCGACCGCTGGGCGATCGATCACCGTCATACAGGCCTCCCTTCGATCCGCTCATTTGTGATCCGTCGGGGTCGAGGTGAATCGTGGGCGCCAGCGCGAGCACGGCGCGGCGCAGGTCCTCGCCGATCGCGCGGGATGAACCCTTGGATGGTGCGACGTACCCGTACGCGCGCGGCGTGCCGATCACCAACCGCACGCGCCGCGGGCGGGGCAGCCACGCGCCCTTCGGCCAGGCGGCGCCGGCGCCGTCGAGGTAGCAGGGCACGACGGGGACGTCGGTCCCCGCGACGAGGTCCCCGACGCCGCGCCGGAACGGGCCGACGTGGCCGTTCGTGCTGCGCGTGCCCTCGGGGAAGAGGATCAGCACGTTCCCGTCGCGCTGCAGCAGCTCGCGGCAGACGGCCATGCTGTGGCGGACGTTGCCGGCGCGGTCGAAGGGCAGGGCGTTGATGAACGTCGCCGCCAGCGCGGTGCTCGCCGGGCTGCGGAAGAAGTAATCCCGCGCCGCCGCGGGGTACGCGCGGTGGATGCGCCGCAACGGCACCGCCGACAGCAGGCACAGCCCGTCGAGGTGGCTCGAGTGGTTCGCCACGAGAACGTACGACCGGCCATCGACGGGCAGGTTCTCACGCCCGTGAATGTCGAAGCGATGATACGCCCGCAGCGCCGCGCGCATGGCCAGGGCGGCGGCGAACCGGGAGCCGTAGCAGAGGATGTCGGGCTCGCGTGGGAATCGCGCGAGGCGCGCCAGCGGCGCGTCGGCAAGGTCAGGCACGGGGTGATACTCCCACGCGACAGTCACGGTAAGTACACACTAACATCGCGTCATGGGAGGTCAACCCCAATCTTTTTCGGATTGTGGCGGATGAGGGATGAGGAGGAAAGCTCGCCGCGGGCTGAAAACGGGATCGGAACACGAATCAACACGAATCAACACGAATCTTCACGAATGAGTCGGAAGCGAACGGAGAAGCAGGATCTCTGCCATCATTCGCGTGCATTCGTGAAGATTCGTGTTGCCTTTCGTGCTGTCCAGCGTGGCTACGGCTCCGCCCAGCGCATCAGATAGACGAACGCCGGTGCGACGAGGAGGAGGCTATCGACGCGGTCGAGGATTCCGCCGTGGCCGGGGAGGGCGGCGCCCATGTCTTTGACGCCAAGGTCGCGCTTGATGAGGCTGATGCTCAGGTCGCCCAACTGTCCGCCCACGCCGATGATGAGGCCGGCGAGGAGCTTTTCGAGCGTGTCGAAGTGCGGGAAGGAAAACGCGAGCCCCCACGGCAGCGCCATCGCGACGATCAGGGCCGTGATCGAGCCGCCCCAGGTTTTGTTCGGGCTGATCGCGCTGCGGAGCTTGCGGCGGCCGAAGAGTTTCCCGCCCAGGTAGGCGCAGACGTCGCAGACCTCCGTCGCACGACGAACAGGAGTGGCCCGTACGGGCGCGGCGAGCGCGTGAGCCAGCCGAGGTGGCCGAGCATCCAGCCGATCAGGATGAAGCCGACGATCGACAGCGCCACCGCCTGGAGCTGGCCGTGCGTGCGGTTGCGCAGGATGGGCACGAGGAAGATCGTGGCGACGGCGGCGACGGGCATCGCGGTGAACGCATCCCACGCGCCGAGCAGCGCCGTCACCGTGGCGACGAGGATGAGGAGGTAGACGACGCCGGTGATCCACCAGTCGTCGTAGAGTCCCGTTGCGCGGGCGAACAGGGGCGTGAAATGCAGAGCAACCGCTTGGTGGTCTTGGTGTCTTGGTGGTTCACTTTTCCGTGCGATCGGGAACAAGCCCGATCAGCCGGGCGAATTCCTGGGCGACGACCTGCTCGGCGACGACCACCTCGTCGGCCCCGCGCCGCGCGGCTTCCATGCCGCCGGAGACGTACGTGGCGCGGGCGATGATCCGGATCGACGGCTTCAGCCGCCGCGCGGTCGCGATCGTATCGAGGACGCCGATGTCGTCGGGCAGCGTGATGGCGATGTCGGTGGAGTCTTCGATGCCGGCGTCGCGCAGCGTCTGCGCGTCGCGTGAATCGCCTTCGATGATGCGCGTGCCGGCGGACTGACAGCGGAGGACGATCGTGGGATTGCGCTCGATCACGACGTAGGGGATGTTGTGGCGGTCGCAATACTCGGCCACGAGCCGCCCGGGGATGCCGTAACCGGCGATGATGACGCGGCGGGGACGCTGAGGCTCGTTGGGCTGATCCGCCATGCGGTGTGTTCAGGGAATCAAGTCGGAAACGGCCACTGTTGCGCCGGGTGCAACCAGTGGCGAAGCCATCGACCCGGGGCGATAGACCTCGACCTTCGCATACCGAAAACCGGATGGTTGCGACGGATCGAGCACGGGCTCGCGATAGACTTCGAGGACGTCGTCAACCAGATTGACGATCCAGTAGTCCACGATTCCCGACTTCGCGTACAGGCTCCCCTTATCCAGCCGATCCGGGGCCAGTGTGGAATCGCTCACCTCGATGAGCAATGCCGCGACCGTAGGGACGCCGCCAGCATAATCCTGAAGCCGACCACGGATGATTGCGACGTCCGGCAACGGACCGGATCTACCAAGCTTTAAGACGGGCGCCGAGGACACGAAATAGCCTTGGGGACAAATGCGGCGAAGCACTGCGTCCACCAGACCGGTAGCGACGAAGTGGCGTGGCCCAACTGGTGCCATCTCGATGATCCTCCCCTCGATGAGTTCAAACCGCCGCTCCGGGAACAGACCCAACTCGTCCAGCCGAGCGTACTCTTCGTACGTCCACACATGGACTCGCGCGCCGGCAGTGTCGCGCGGCGTCCCGAGCGCTTCGAAGACATCCGGATAGGCAGTACGAACGGCACTCACCTGTCCACCTCACCCATGACAATGTCAATAGACCCCACAATCGCCGGAACGTCAGCGAGCAAAACGTTTCTGCACAACTCACCCGTGACGGCGAGGTTCACAAAGGATGGCCCGCGGATCTTCACGCGGTAGGGAATGACGCCGCCCTGCGATTCGATGTAGAAGCCCAGGTGCCCGCGCGGGTTTTCGTACTCGGCGTAGACCTCGCCCGGGGGGACCTTCATGTTGCGCGGGAGCTTGGCGCGGAAGCTGCCCTCGGGCACTTGCGCGATGCACTGGCGCAGAATGCGCACACACTGCTTCATCTCCTGCATCTTCACCCAGTACCGGTCCCAGCAATCGCCCAGTTGCCCCTTCATGCCGGAGCCGACGATCACGTCGAACTCCAACCGCTCGTAGATCGAGTACGGCCGATCGCGGCGCAGGTCGAGCGGGATGCCGCTGCCGCGGATCATCGGACCCGAAAGGGCGTAGCCGATGCACTGCGCTTTCGAGCAGACGCCGACGTTGGCGGTGCGCTTGATGAAGATGTGGTTGAAGCTCAGCAGGTCGTTGTACTCATCGATCTTCGGCTCGAAGTAATCGAGGAACTCGGTGAGCTTCTCGAGGAAGCCCGGCGGCAAATCCCACGTGACCCCGCCGATGTTGATGTAGCTGAGCGTCAGCCGCGCGCCGCAGAGCTGCTCGAACAGGTCAAGGATGTACTCGCGCTCGCGGAAGGCGTAGAGGAACGGCGTGAACGCGCCCATGTCCAGGCCGTACGTCCCGAAGCTCACCAGGTGGGACGCGATGCGGTTCAGTTCCGCGGCAAGCACGCGGATGTACTCGGCGCGGAGCGGGACTTCGATGTCCGCCAGTTTTTCGACGGCCATCGACCACGCGTGGTTGTTGTTCATCGCGGCGAGATAGTCGAGGCGGTCGGTGTAGCCGATGTACTGGTAGTACGCGAGGTTCTCCGCGATCTTCTCCTTGCAGCGGTGGAGGTAGCCCAGGTGCGGGACGGCTTCGAGGACCATCTCGCCATCGGTGCGAAGGACGATGCGGAGCACGCCGTGCGTTGACGGGTGCTGCGGCCCCATGTTGACGAGCATCTCTTCCGACTGCACGTCGACGTTCTCGTCCCCGCCGCCGGGGAGGAGGGCGTAGTCGAGGGTGCGGGTGGCGGGGTCCTGGGCGACTGACGCTGGCGTAGCCGTTGGCATCGCGTGTGTCCTCAAGTGCGGGCACGTCGCGCGCCCGTGTGATCATTCTAGGAACGATGACGAGGTTTGCCAGAATCCGGTCTCCCGGCGGGGCAAAGCATCAGCGCCGCCTCGCGCCGTTCG
>JBAUGM010000362.1:0-1825 GCA_049679725.1 Tepidisphaeraceae bacterium | reverse complement strand
CTCTCCCCCTACCCTCTCCCCGGAGTACCGGAGAGAGGGAGTGAAGGCGCGGATCCGACGATCGCCGCGATCGCGACGGCGGCGGTTTCGACGCGGAGGATGGTGGGCGTGAGGCGCACGCCGTGGGTATCGGCGGAGGTGAACTGAGCGCGTTCCGCGTTCGTCCAACCACCCTCGGGGCCGATGAACGTGGTGAGCGTCGCCGGCGTGTCCTTCGTCACCAGTTCGAGCACGGGCGTCGCACCGGTGCTCGTCGAGAGGTGCCAGCACGCGCCGGCCGACGTCGCCTCGCGCAGGGCGGTGTCGAGTTTCGTCAACTCGTCGATCCGCATCACGCCGCGCCGGCGCGACTGCTTCGCCGCCTCCGTCGCGATGCGCGTCCAGCGCTGGCGCTTGTTCTTCCCCTCCGGCAGTACGATGCTGCGCGCCGTCGCCAGCGGGATGAACCGATCCACCCCGAGTTCGCCCAGCTTCTCGATCATCCACTCCGCCCGGTCCCCCTTGGGCACGGCCGAGGCGACGGTGAGCGAGATCGCGGTCGTGGAAGGGTCGGTCGCTGCGAGCTCATCCACGCGGACGACGACGCCGCGCTCATCGCACGAGACGATCGTCGCCGGCGCGACGGCGCCGGCGTCGTCGAACACTTCGACGGCTTCGCCC
This sequence comes from Tepidisphaeraceae bacterium, assembly GCA_049679725.1. Taxonomy (GTDB): domain Bacteria; phylum Planctomycetota; class Phycisphaerae; order Tepidisphaerales; family Tepidisphaeraceae; genus DASYWJ01. The sequence goes on along the minus strand of JBAUGM010000362.1, from coordinate 1,165 downwards.
GCGCGCAATCGGAGCACGTCGCGGGCGTGGTGGGCCTCACGTTCGCTGAGGGTGATGTCACCGACTTTGACGATGGAGGTGTGAATGCGTCGCGGCACGCGCGGGATTATCGGTAGCGCCTCATCGTGCGGCAACATTCGATTGCCGCTTGGCGCCGCGAAAGTTATGATGCGGCCCAACTCGTCCGATAAGGCAGCAGGACGCTGCGCGAAGGAAAAGGGAAAAAGGTAAAAGGAAAAAGTGAACGGCAGGAGGCCTTGTCCTCCTCACTTTTGCCTTGTTCCTTCCACCTTTTTTCTTCGGTACACCCGAAGGGAGTCGTCATCATGGGCAAGTCCGTGGACCTGCCCGACCCGCTCGAATCCGCTTCGACGCAACCGCTGGGAAACGCGGACGATCTCCTTGCGCAGATGGCGGGGGAGGAAGTCGACCGGCTGCTCGCGGAATCGGATGCGGCGGAAGCCAGGGCCCAGGGTGCGGACGCGCCGAGCAAGCTGGGCGAGACGTGGCGCGCCGATGCGCCCGCGCAGCCGGAAGCGGCGATCCAGGATCAACTCGACGCGCTCTTCTCCGAGATCACCGCCGAGCAACCGAACCCCGCGGCGACCGAAGCCCCGACCGAAGCCCCGACGCCCACCGCATCGATGCCCGCCGCGCCGATCGCGAAGGAGGAGCCGGCCGACCCCGACGCGGTCATGTCCGCCCTCCGCGACGACCCGGAGCCGAAGGCGATCGTCGCGCCCGAGCCGGCGAAATCCGCGCCGGTTGCGCCGATCAGCGGATCCGAACCCGCCGCGGCCAGTGCGATCGTCGCTGCGCCGTCGACGGAAAGAGAGACGACGCGTGCCGATCGCGCGGGGCTGGCCGATCCCGATCCCGCCGACGCGCTGCCCGGCCCGGGCGAGCTCAAAGCGCTGGCCGCGCCGGTCGAAGACGACCGGCCGCTGCCCGTGTACCTCAAGCCGCTCGAGTGGATGAACGCGCCGCTCAATTTCCTCCCGCAAGGCGCCCGCGACGTGCTCGGCCAGATCGCGATCCTCACGCTCGTCAACGCGATCGCGGTGTTGATCTACGTGTTCGTGTTCCGCAAGTCGTAACTCGCCCTGTTCGCATCCTGCGGCCAGCACGTCATTCCGAGGGGAGTTCTACGACCCGAGGAATCTCG